>CAZZZY010000159.1:0-10219 GCA_964658545.1 uncultured Acetobacteraceae bacterium
AACTGCAACAGCCGAGATCAAAGGGTGAATAAGGGTGATTAAAGGGCGATTATTTAAGATTCAACCACAATTAATATCAAATTCGGGTCAACTCCAAAATTAAATCTTGTCATCAACTACATAAAACTTACTCGTAATGCGTCCACATCCGAATTATCTTGACTACTTGTTCGGATTCGATGACTTCATATACCAACCGATGCTGTATATTTATCCTGCGAGAATACGCACCTGATAAATCACCAACCAGCTTTTCATAAGGTGGAGGATTTTGAAAGGGATTTTTTTTAAGAACTACAAGCAACTCTTCGGCTTTCTCCTTTAAGTTGCTAGAAGCTAACTTCTTGGCATCTTTTTGCGCTTGTTTTGTGTAAACCAACCTCCAAGTCACTTCTTCAGAATTCGGAAGTGGCTCTCCATTACTGCACTGACTCACCAATCCAACTCCTCATCGCATTCTTGGATGGAAGTTGCTAGTCCTTCTTTTATAGATTCTCCCATTCCAGGTATAGATAACAAGTAAAGAGTCTCCTGAATTGCAGACCAGTCTTTTTCCGCCAGCAGAATCGCATTACCACGCTCTCCCTGAATGATCACAGGCTTACCCTGCTCTGCAACTTGGTCTATCAGTTCTTGTAAATTCTTTTGAGCGTCGTTGACAGGAAGCGAAGACATCATGCTTTTGTAACTCACCATAACTTTACTTTAGTTTATCTACGAACTTAGAGCAAAAATGCGTAGGCGTAGCTCGTCGTAGACATCGCTTGTAGTCTAATGGTGCGTTTGGGCTTACCTTGAAAACTCGGATGTTCTAAACTGGAACTACGTTGTAAGCACTCAATAATGGCACAAATCACATTTAAGGTTGAAGCATTTTGGGATTCAGACGTAGAAGTTTGGGTAGCAACTAGTGATGACGTACCTGGATTGGTAACAGAAGCTTCTACGATTGAGGTTCTGACGCAAAAGCTGCGAGAAATAATTCCAGAACTTATTATGTATAATCATTCTGAAACAAGCACTCGCTACAATTAGCCAAGCCCCAGTAGAGCAGCAATAGATGCTACTAGAAATTAGATAGGAGCTAAACAACAATGCTACGAACCATTGAAGGAATTTATAAAAATGGCAAAATCGAACTAGCTGAAACGCCACAAGGTATTATTGAGAGCAGAGTCTTTGTTACTTTCTTAGAAACAAAACTCATGACTTGGCCAGAAACAATTATGCAACATCAAGGTGTAGTAGAAAGTGTTATTTTTGAGTCCTACCGAGACGAACTGCTACCACCTAACGAAATCCAGTTGTAATGATGGGTTATTTGCTCGATACCTGCGTAATTAGTGATTTTGTCAAGGGAGAATAAAATACTCTCAACCTATTAAAGTCTACTACTCCCACAGATATTTTTATTTCCTCCTTAACAGTAATGGAGGTGAAGTATGGATTAGCAATCAATCCCCAACGTGCTTTGAAAATTCAATCATTGATTGAAGCATTATTAGGTTCGATTACAATTTTACCTTTTGGTGTGGAAGAAGCAGAACTTGCTGCCCAAATTAGAAGTATTTTGAAAACAGCAGGTACTCCTATCGGTTCTTATGATGTACTGATTGCAGCAACAGCACTAACTCACAATCATATTGTTGTAACATCTAATGTTCGAGAATTTCAAAGAGTACCTAGCTTGCAAATAGAGAATTGGCGTTCTTCTTAAATTAGTTATTAATGTATTGGAAATGGGGCTTTAGACTATTAATTGTATTCTTGGGGCTGTGGCTATTCCTGGATCTCGCTTCCCGCCTGGGAGCAGAAATTTTTTGGTTTCAGGAAGTCGGCTATCTCCAAGTATTTCTGCTCAGGGTGGTGACTTGTGGTATTTTATGGGTAGTGGTGGCTGGGATAACTGCTGCCTATCTACTGCTAAACCTTGCCCTCGCAAAACGACTCAAATATCCCCAGTCTTTGAAGATTGAGTCAGCAGAACTAGGCAGTAAATTAACAAATTTTCTCAGTCCTAATTATCCAGGACGTAACAAAACCCCAATACTTGCACCGCAAGGCTTTCAAGCATTAAAATTACGCTGGTTATTACCCCTAACTCTGCTACTGAGCTTGTTGATCGGGTTGATGTTGGTTCACTATGGTCAAATTGCTCTTTTCTACTGGCATTCTCCAGTTAGTTTAACGATTCCCGCACTATTTAGACCAGAGACAATCTGGCAACTCTTGAGGCAGATTGTCTCTCAAGTCTGGTATCTCGGTTTAATTGGGGGAGTAGCGATCGCCATCTTACTCTATCCCCAATTTTTACTCACTGCGATCGCAGTTTTGTTCAGTCTGATTTTTGCGTTCATCTTATCCCAACACTGGCCAAAGGTGCTGCAATATTTTCACCCCACTCTTTTCAACAGCACTGAACCTTTATTTGGTGAAGATATCAGCTTTTACATATTTTCCTTACCCCTTTGGGAACTGCTAGAACTCTGGCTAATGGGATTATGTTTGTATGGCTTCGTTGCTGTTACTCTCACTTATCTGCTTTCAGCAGACAGTTTGAGTCAGGGGATTTTCCCTGGTTTTTCGCCCCAACAGCAGCGTCATTTATTCGGTATGGGTGGCTTGTTGATGTTGGTAGTGGCTTTGAGTTATTGGCAAAGTCGCTATGAACTTGTATATTCTAGCCGTGGTGTCAGTTATGGTGCTAGCTATACAGATGTGACAGCCCAGTTGCCAGCTTACACCGTCTTGTGCGTTGTGGCAGTAGCGATCGCCTTTTATCTACTTTGGCGAACGCTTTTTTGGAAACCCAAATCTCAGTATCGTCCCTTAGTATTTTATGGGTTAGGGATTTATTTAGTATTAGTTGTCGCAGCTGAGGTTGTTCTACCTACGGTGGTGGAATATTTGATTGTCCAACCTAATGAGTTGCAGCGAGAGCAACCCTATATTCAGCGTACTATCGCCTTGACTCGCCAGGCATTTGATTTAGAAGCGATCGATGCTAGAACCTTCAACCCCCAAGGAACATTAACTGAAGCTGATATTCAAAAGAATAACTTGACAATTCGCAATATTCGCCTATGGGATCAGCGACCACTATTAGAAACTAACCGTCAGCTGCAACAAATTCGGCCCTACTATCGGTTTCCCGATGCCGACATTGACCGCTACATTCTCAAAACAGATGTAACTTCACCACGACTACCTGCTTCCCAAAAGCCACCAGAACCGATTGAACCAACAGAACGGCGGCAAGTACTCATTGCCGCACGAGAATTAGACTACAGTGCCGTACCAAAGGAAGCTCAAACATGGATTAATCGCCATTTAATTTATACCCACGGTTTCGGATTTACTGTTAGCCCAGTTAATACAGTTGGGGCGGGTGGGCTACCAGAATATTTTGTCAAAGATATTAGCGGTGACAGTAGTGCCCTCACAACTGCCAGTAAAGCCATTCGTGACAGTATTCCCATTGGGCAACCCCGGATTTATTACGGTGAGATTACTAATACTTACGTAATGACTGGCACAAAAGTGAGAGAGCTAGATTACCCCAGTGGTAGTGACAATGTTTACAATTCTTATGATGGTCTGGGTGGCGTTGAAATCGGTTCAGCGTGGCGACGGTGGTTATTTGCCATGTATTTGAAAGATTGGCAGATGGTGCTGACGCGGGATTTTTTACCAGATACAAAGGTGCTAATGCGGCGAAATGTCAAGCAGAGAATTCAAGCGATCGCACCTTTTTTGAAATTTGACAGCGATCCTTATTTAGTAGCTGCTGCTGCTAATCAAGATTTTCCCAGTCATCCCAGTTATCTTTACTGGATTGTTGATGCCTATACAACGAGCGATCGCTATCCTTACTCAGACACTGGTAGGGATGGGATCAACTACATTCGCAATTCTATCAAAGTAGTGATTGATGCCTATCACGGCACTGTGAAGTTTTATATTGCCGATCAGAACGATCCGATCATTGCCACTTGGTCGGCGATATTTCCCCAAATGTTCAAACCCCTCAGTACAATGCCAGTAAATCTCCGCAGTCATACGCGGTATCCAGTGGACTTTTTCAAAATTCAATCTGAGCGGTTAATGACCTACCACATGACCGACCCCCAGGTATTTTACAACCGGGAAGACCAATGGCAAATCCCCAACGAAATCTATGGCAGTGAACCCCGTCCGGTAGAGCCGTACTATTTGATTACTAGTCTACCCACTGTAACTTTTGTTGGCGCACCCTCTGGGAGAGAAGAATTTATCCTGCTTCTACCCTATACTCCTAAACAAAGGACTAATTTAATCGCCTGGTTAGCGGCGCGATCGGATGGCAAGAATTACGGTAAACTATTGCTATATGTCTTTCCTAAAGAACGCCTGGTTTACGGCCCTGAGCAAATCGAGGCGCGAATTAACCAAGACCCAGTAATTTCTCAGCAAATTTCCCTGTGGAATCGCCAGGGGTCAAGAGCCATTCAAGGCAATCTACTAGTAATTCCTATTGAGCAATCGCTGCTGTATGTCGAGCCTATCTATCTAGAAGCCACACAAAATAGCTTACCAACTTTGGTGCGGGTAGTCGTAGCTTACGAAAACCGGATTGTTATGGCACAAACCTTAGAACAAGCATTGCAGGGAATTTTTAAACCAGAAGTTACACCAGCCCCTGCGATTATCCGTCCCTTTGAAGAAGCAACCCCGCCAGGTTAGGGATTTTAAAATACATACCAGGCGACAGGGAGCGGCAGCGTCTTGTCGTAAGACATCGCCATGAACAAAATTTATTGCAACAGTCATAGTCCTTAAGTGAAGGACACTAAAAGTTAATGGACATACTACAAAGGAACCAACTAGAGATTCGCCACATTAGTCCTAAAGTGAGGCAGTTGATTAAAATGTACGCTGATGTTAATAACTGTACGCAGTCTGAAATGTTAGAACGCATTATTTTGGAGTGGAACGCTCAACAAAGTGAGAGCGAACGACCGCCAGGAGACGAAGATGAATAGCTTTCTAGTTCAAGAAAAATTTTCTAGAGATTGGGTCTTGTTTGAGGGATTGAATAAAATCCCTCAAGGTCATCATGCTACCCGTTAAGGTGAACTTAGGAGTACCATTTTGAGCAACGATTCTCACTTCACCTTCTTGGATCTGAATCTTATTTTTAATGCTATCCCATAGAGGATCGAAGCTCTCATCATCCTTGCAACCATTGGCTTCAAGGAATCTTTGGTGTACTTCTGTTTTTAGCGCTAGTGCTTCAGCTGCTTGAGTTTGCGCCTCAAAATGCTTAGAGGATGTTTGAAAAGTCGTAAAGTATACTATAAACCCCGCTTCCATTCCTCTCCCCCACAGGGAGAGAGGCTTTGAAACCCCCATTCCCTCGTAGGGAAGGGGGGCTAGGGGGGTTAGGTTCCTGATGTTTTGATGTTACCAAAAATACTTTTCAAACATCCTCTGAGTATTCGTTATTTCACCAATAATGGTGATTCTGAGTGAGGATTCTCCTGGATACTACTCAGACAAACACTAATGTGAGAGCGGATAGCTCGCTCATAAACTCCAGTCTGCTGAGTGCGTACTCCTACAGCTTGATATATTAAGTTAACTTCTGGAAATTCCGACCAATACATCAAAAAAATGTCTTTAGCTGGAGTAATAATTTCATAATTATTCTCTTGTCTTTTCTTTCTGAGCTTACAATTATTGAGTTGTAATTTCTCTCTGAATAGTTTTTCAAATTCTGGAATTAAATCTGAAGTATTTTTCATGGTTTATACACGTTAAAACGTGTTAATTATGCAAAGACTATCTTGTGTATTACTCAGTATGACACTTCAGATACCTCTTACTATATAGTGTATCAGTTATTGGGTATTTGAAAGCTAGATGGTTATTTTTCCCTTCTCATAATCCAAGGAGAGAGCTAATTCCGATTCTACTGAGGACTGGGGATAGGAGACGCCGCGCGTACCAAGATCCCCATTTGTTTGGCATCGGGAAAATATCGTTGTGGGCGGTGGCGAGGTTTTTGATCACGGAGCTTTTATTGCTATTAGATGCTTTTTTAGCTTACTTGCAAACAATACTAATTAAGCAGTCAGGGGGTTTCAGAGCAACTAAATTTATTTATGAGAAAGTTGTAAATTATTATCATTGCTCTGGTTTTTGTGTATCCTCTGGTTTTTCAGGCTGTTTGCCATCAACTTTTTCAGTATTACCTGCCTTTACCCAACCTTCTTGTTCGCTACCTTCCAACCGGATCTTTTGCCAAGCTTTGTCGTCGCTTTCTTGCAAAATAATAATTTTTTGATTAAAACCAACCCCACCAACACGTTCAGCTTCTTGATTTGGTTGCGATCGCAAACTTAAGCCTTCAGCCCAACTAACACGCCCGCGGTAGGCTCCTGGTGGCAATGGTTTTGGTGATGGCGTAGCTTTTGCTACGGGAGTGGGAGTGGAGGTTGGACTGGGAGACGATTTAGTAGTAGGTGTCCCAGCTGTAAGAGTGGGTTTACTTCCTCTAGTCTCAGTTCCTTTTGGAGCTTGGGCTTTTACCGAGGGGCTATCATTGGAAAAAACGGGTTTAGCGGGGGGTATGCCAGTGCGATTCATGAAATAGAGTGCAACTGCAACGCCGCCACCTATTAACACAGCGATCGCTAAGAAAAACCCAAGTATAAATTTTGTTAAGCCAGACAACATAGTTAAAACCTGATCACCAGTGGTCAATAGTCAATAGTCAATAATAATTCATGATTAACTGTTGACTACTGACTAGCAATTATTAACTAATCAATTATTGTAGCTGCCGTAGAATGCGTTCACGTAGTGCGCCGGAGGCGATCGCTTAAAGGATTGTGTTTAGATGCTAAACGCGCTCTCCCCGCAGCCGCCCATTCTTGGAGTTGCTGAATTTGCTCTACGGCAGTTCGTGCCAAAGGTATAATCTGACTAGCTGCTTCTAAAATGTCATCAGTAGCAAAGTCGCGGTTTTGGCTAAATCCAATATGCATCGCTTCAATTAAAGTTTGCTCAATTTCTGCCCCCGAAAAATCGGGTGTCTCGTATGCTAACCTCTCGATGTCATAACTTTTCAAGTTATGGGGGCGCAATCGGGATAAATGCACATCATAAATTGCTTTTCTCTCTTCTTGAGTGGGCAATCCCACAAAGAAAATTTCATCAAATCGCCCCTTACGCAGCATTTCCGGCGGTAAAGCTTGGATGTCGTTGGCGGTAGCGACGACAAAAACGGGTGAGGTTTTTTCAGCTAACCAGGTAATAAAAGTACCAAACACCCGGCTGGCTGTTCCTGCATCACCTTTGCTACCAATTCCAGCAAAGGCTTTATCTATTTCATCAATCCACAAAATACAGGGAGCTAGGGCTTCGGCTACTTGGATCATTTGCCGAGTCCGAGATTCTGATTCACCCACCAAACCACCAAATAACCTGCCTACATCCAGACGTAGTAAGGGTAAATGCCAGTGATGAGCGATCGCTTTTGCCGTCAACGATTTACCAGTTCCCTGAATACCCACCAACATTAAACCACGGGGGTGCGGTAATCCGTACTGTCGGGCCTTATCAGTAAATGAACCTCCCCGGCGGATTAGCCAGTCTTTGAGGTTATCCAGTCCGCCGATATCAGAAATTTGCTCAGTGGCGGGGTAGAAGTCCAAGATTTGGGTTTGGCGGATAGTTTGGCGCTTTTCTTCCAAAACCAGATCCACATCTTCTGGCTGCAATTCTCCGTGGGTGGCGATCGCTTTAGCCAAAACCCGGCGAATCCGTTCCATCGAAAGTCCTTGACAAGAGCGTACCAAATCATCTAGAACTTTGCCAGAAAGGGAGTTACCAGTACTTTGTAGTAAGCGTTCCACCTCAGTTTTAATTTCTGGGGCGGCGGGTAAGGGAAACTCGACGACTGTCAACACTTCAGTTAAATCGTCAGGAATGGCGATGCGTGGCGATAGTAGGACAATATTTTTTGGTTGCGACTTGAGAAGTCGGGCGAGGTTGCGGAGTTTGCGGGCGATCGCTACATCATCTAGAAAGCGATGATAATCTCGGAGAATTAATACCGCAGGTGCGGAAGCTGGTAATTTTTCGATAAATTCTAAAGCTTGTAGGGGGTTACGTCGCCCAAACCCAACATCATTGGGGTTTCCTTGGTAGCCATCGACAAAATCCCAAGTATACACTGGGCGATTACCCTGATTGGTTGCTTCTTCCCGGATTGCTGCTTCTACCCGCTCCTCTTCATAAGTGGGAATATAAATCAAAGGGTAGCGGGCGCGTAGCAGCAGTTTAAACTCTTCACGGAAGTTCATATTTGGCTGTGGTTATTAGTTATTCTCTCATTGTTCAGGTTTGTATCACTTCTCACAACTAAAAACTAATAACACCAGGGAATCTCCAGCCTGCCCAAATCTTACTTAGCACCCTCGCCCGCCCAGAATTAAAAGGAAGAGCTTGAGCGGGAATGCTCACTCTGGAAATCTGTATTCCCTGTAAACAAAACGGACACCATATCACCATGTAGCCTATCCTTATTTCCAAATCACCAACATATTGAAAATCCACTCCTAGCCGATAACAGTTTGGACAAGCTAATGCGGGTAAATTGGGCAAGGAATTATTGATATCACTGACTAAATACATCCATCTAAGAAAAAGACTCTTTCTTTTTCGATTCATGCTGGCAGCGCAAATTAATATAATTTAAGCTTACATAAACTAATTTAGATACTTTTGTAATAGTGTGGCAAGACTAAGATGATGAATTGAAAATTTTTGGAAAATCTAAGTTTAAAAATATAATTTAATAATTTTTTTCTCTTACACCATTTTAGTCTTGCCGCGCCATTAGGGACGTTAGGTACTATAGACACATATTTTTTATACAAAATAGTTAATTGCGCCATAACGCACCAAATGGCATTTTAAAAAAGTTAAACTCCAACTACTATCCCGGAAGTTGCTTTTTCAGTGCTTCCAGAGAAGCCCAAAGGTTATCAACTGGAGTTTGAGAACTATCAAAACTCTCAGAACTATCAATAGTACTACTTACAGGAATACCTGGACAATTGCGATCGCACGGGCGGGAAATCACCTTGGTTAAGATGCTCTTAATGTTCTGTTACCAAACCTGGGAAGGTTTTAGATTTAGTAAGGTAAGATGTATATACTCAAGTAAGGAATCCTTACATTTGATAGCAAAGGCTAGGAGGCAAGTCATGCTCGCCAAGTTAACTTCTAAAAATCAACTAACGCTGCCTAAAAGTATTACTCGTGAAATCGGTGAGGCTGAGTATTTTGAGGTAAAGGTGGAGGGGGGGCAAATTATTCTGACTCCTGTAAAAATTCAGCGGGCTGATGCGGTTCGATCTAAGCTGGCGGATTTAGGACTGAGTGAGCAGGATGTGGCTGATGCAGTGGCTTGGGCGCGTCAATCGTAATGGTTTGTCCACGGGTGGTAATTGATACTAATATCATCATCTCAGCGCTGATATTTGGGAGCAGAGTATCTAGGCTTCGTTTGGCATGGCAGGACGATCTCTTCACTCCACTGGTTTCTAAAGCGACAACAACTGAGTTAATCCGAGTGCTGGCTTATCCAAAGTTTAAGCTCACGCCAACTGAGCAAGAAGATTTACTATCGGATTACATACTCTTTTGTGAAGCTGTAGCGATGCCCTCAAGCTTGCCTGTAATTCCTGAATGTCGCGATCCGTTTGATGTGCCTTTTTTACTTTTGGCTGTGGTCAGCGAGGCTGATTATCTCGTGACCGGCGATCGCGATTTACTCAGTCTAAAAGATAATTTTTCTTGCCCGATTATCACGGCTGAAGATTTTCACTCATGTTATTGATGGTCAGTCACCCTAATTTTTCCGGTGATGCCTTGTAAAAGTGGTATTTGTTGCCATAAGTTTTCCCGCTGCTTACAGAAGTCATCTACATCACAGAATATTTGTGTAATGTCGAGCCGAGATACAATAGTAAACATAAACTTTCCGATCGCACCTTACAAGCCTCGTATATTTACCACCCATGCTGTCTCTGTCGAGTTAATATTCCCGAAAGCGATGCCTACGGCGGTAAACTAAGCACAGGCGGGAAATCACAGAATTTGAGGCATAAGCAATAAGCTATTAGCTCGGAAGTTGCTTTTTCAGTGCTTCCAGAGAAGCCCAACGGTT
>CAZZZY010000160.1:0-4647 GCA_964658545.1 uncultured Acetobacteraceae bacterium
CTTTTTACTTTTGCCTTGCGGTACTAGTTGCCTTCCCCTACCCCTTTAGCCTTGTCATGTAATGCCCCTTGCCTATCCACGCCGTCAACGGCAACTCGAAAGTTTAGTCCAAAAATTAGGTTTGTCGCTAGAAGCACCTATAAAGTGGGAACTGCTGGATTTAGCGCTAACTCATCCGACTGTTTCTGATTCGGCAAATTATGAACAACTGGAGTTTGTTGGCGATGCAGTGGTGCGGCTAGTGTCGGCTGTTGTTTTATGGGAAAATTATCCCGATTGTCCAGTAGGGGATTTTGCCGCAATTCGTTCGGTGTTGGTGAGCGATCGCATCCTCGCCCAATTAGCCAGAGCTTATGGTTTGGAGTTATACTTATTAGTTGCTGGTAGTGCTACTGCTGATAAAGTTGGTCTAGAGTCTCGACTGGCAGATGCTTTTGAAGCAGTTCTGGGTGCGCTTTACTTAAGCACTCAAAATCTGGAACTAATCCGCTCTTGGTTAGATCCCCACTTCCAAGAACTAACCACAGAAATTCGCCTCGATCCTGCCAGACTTAATTACAAAGCTGCTCTCCAAGAATGGACTCAGGCACAATTTAAAGTTTTACCAGAATATCGGGTTGTGGAAGTGACTCAACCGCACCGCAATCAAGAACGTTTCGTAGCTGAAGTGTGGCTGCACGGAAATAAGCTTGGAGTTGGTAAGGGACGCTCGATCAAAACGGCTGAACAAGCCGCAGCTAAAGTAGCTTTTTTAGCAATTCCTAAACCGGAAATACCCTGAATCAAAAATACTGCTGATAAACTGATACTTTGGTTGATTGTCAGTGGTCATTTGTCCCAAGTCCCTTGCATACTAATGACAAATAACAAATGACAAATGACAAACCAAATTAAAATTGCTGTCATCGGAGTTGGGCGTTGGGGAGTGCATCTGCTGCGGAATTTCTTAACACATCCCCAAGTAATTGTAGTTGCTGTAGTAGACCCTCATCCAGAACGATTAGCGGCTATAAAACAGCAGTTTAACTTAGATGATAATGTAGTATTGACAACCCACTGGAAAGATTTAAAAAAAGTGCCAGGGTTGACAGGGGTAGCGATCGCAACTCCAGCTACCACCCACTATGCTTTAATTAAAGACGCTCTCCAACAGGGATACCATGTTTTGGCAGAAAAACCCCTAACTCTCAACCCCGCAGAGTGTCGGGAACTTTGCTATTTAGCAGAGCAGCATCATTTAATACTCATGGTTGACCACACTTATTTATTTCACCCAGCAGTTGAGCGAGGAAAAACTGTAGTACAAGCGGGTAAATTAGGTGATTTACGCTATGGCTACGCGACGCGCACCCATTTGGGGCCTGTCAGGCAAGATGTTGATGCGCTGTGGGACTTAGCTATTCATGATATTGCGATCTTTAACGCTTGGCTAGGTCAAATCCCTGTGAAAGTACAAGCAACGGGTACGATATGGCTACAGAGATGCGGGGAGCAGGGATTAGCTGATCTAGTATGGGTAACACTGACATACCCAGATGGCTTTCAAGCTTATATTCATTTGTGCTGGCTAAATCCTGATAAACAGCGACGGCTGGGCATTGTAGGTAGCCTTGGTAGTTTGATTTTTGATGAAATGTTGCGATCGTCACCTCTAACGCTGCTACATGGAGAGTTTGAACAGCAGGGTAATCAATTTATTCCGGTAAATCAAAGGCAGGTGGTGCTGGAATTAGAGCCAGGAGAACCATTGCAACGGGTTTGTTCCACCTTTGTTGTCTCTGTTATAAACAATACTCCCTCAGAGATTTCCTCTGGCTGGGTAGGCACACAGTTAGTAGAAATTCTTGCTGCATTAACGGTATCTCTTGAGCAAGGCGGCCAACCTGTTTTTCTTAACAACTGCTCTCGGCTGTAATTTTTCTCTGAGAATTCAAATTTTTTAACCCACGGAGGTAGGTTTTGTCTGTGTAGACGCGGTTTCTAACCGCCCATTTACTTCATTAACGCAGTTCAAAGACTCGTTCACGAGTATCAAAGACTCATTAACAAGTATTTATCAAAAATTCATCTGGTTTTTAGCGATTTTCGGGTAAGTCCTGATAAAATCAGCTAACGCACGAGCATGATTATGTACAACCGTATATTTACTATTTTATTTTTAACTCTATCTCTGGCTACGATACCCCAGTTTGTAATTGCTCAAAACAATATTGAACAGCTATTTAAACAAGGCGATGCTGCCGAATCGGTGGGTAATAACTCCCAAGCAGAGACGATTTGGCGGAAAGTTTTGCAAATTGAACCAAATAATGGCAAAGCTTGTAACAATTTGGGTAATGCTTTGCGGCGAGAGGGGAAACTAGAGGAAGCCTTAGCCGCGCACCAAAAAGCGTTACAAATCAATCCTAGTGATGCCGAAGCTTACGTCGGTATAGGCAATGTGCTAAATGCTCAAGGGAAATTAGAGGATGCATTAGCATCTCTTCAGAAAGCTTTGCAAATTAACCCTAACTTGGCTATTGCTTACAACAGTCTGGGTAATGTCTTGAAAGACCAGAAGAAATTAGATGCCGCAGTCATCGCCTACCAAAAAGCAATTCAACTCAATCCCAACTATGCTTTTGCTTACTACAATCTCGGTGCTACGTTATATAACCAGAAGAAATTAGATCAAGCTGTCGCCACCTTACAACAAGCAATTCAACTTGAGCCTAACTATGCTATTGCTTACTATAATCTAGGCGTTGCGTTGAGTGACCAAAATAAATTAGATGCTGCCGTCACCGCGTACCAAAAAGCAATTCAACTCAATCCTAACTATGCTATTGCTTACTATAATCTCGGCGTTGCGTTGAATGACCAGAAGAAATTAGATGCCGCTGTCGCCGCGTACCAAAAAGCAATTCAACTTGAGCCTAACTTGGCTGTTGCTTATTACAATCTCGGTAATACACTGTATCACCAGAAGAAGTTAGATGATGCGATCGCCGCGTACCAAAAAGCAATTCAACTCAGCCCTAACTTTGCTACTACTTACTATAATCTTGGCGTTGCGTTGCATGACCAGAAGAAATTAGATGCGTCTGTCGCCGCGTACCAAAAAGCAATTCAACTTGAGCCTAACTTGGCTGTTGCTTATTACAATCTCGGCATTGCGCTGTATAACCAGAAGAAAATAGATGCCTCTGTTGCCGCTTTCCAAAAAGCAATTCAACTCAAACCTAACTATGCTGAAGCTTACTATAATCTCGGTACTACGCTGAATGGGCAGAAGAAATTAGATGTCGCCATCGACGCTTTCCAAAAAGCAATTCAACTTAACCCTAACTATGCTGAAGCTTACTACAATCTCGGCATTGCGCTGTATAACCAGAAGAAATTAGATGCCGCCGTCGCCGCCTACCAAAAAGCAATTCAACTCAATCCTAATTATGCTGAAGCTTACAGCAATCTAGGCGTTGCGTTGGATGACCAGAAGAAATTAGATCAAGCCGTCGCTGCCTACCAAAAAGCAATTCAACTCAATCCTAAAGATGCTGGTGCTTACAACAATCTTGGCCTTGCGTTGTATAGGCAGAAGAAATTAGATCAAGCCGTTGTCATCTACGAAAAAGCCCTAACATTGCCAGAAGACAATTCTGGAACTCCAACTACCGTCCATACTGCTGCTCATAATGGCTTGGGTTTAGTATTGCAACAGCAAAAAAAACTAAAAGAAGCAATTGAACAGTTTGACGAAGCAGAAGAAATTGATTCCAGTTATGTCTATGCCAGTAACAACAATAGAGAAGCACATCGATTATGGACAGAGCAAAAATATAATCTAGCTACAAGCGAAGTCGACGATCGCCAATGGTTGCCTAAAAATGATCCAACCGTACCCGTTAAGCGTTCTGTGGTACTCATCACTGCGAAGTTTAATACCATAGAACGACAGGAAACAGAGACTGGCACTGGTATAATAATTCAGCGAGAAGGCAACCGGACATTAATCCTCACCAATCGTCATGTCATTTTTGATGGCAATGAACAGGGTAAAAATATTCAAGTGGAATTTTTCAGCTCACCGCCACCCAACCGAGTGCGAATGCGGCGAGATGCCAAGTTGTTCAAAATGACTTCTGAGGAACAACTCGATTTAGCTGTTTTAGAAGTTAGTGGTAATCTACCAGAAGATATCCAACCCTTACCCATCTCCAAAACTTCCATCACTCCAAAAATGCCCATTCGCATTATTGGTCATTCTGCTCAAAGAGAAGAAGATAAATCTTGGTCTATACAATCAGGACAAATCAGCTATCAAAACCAGCGATTAGAAATATCTCAAGCCGCACTCAAACCTGGTTATTCTGGCAGTCCTGTACTTGATTCGCAAAATCGGCTTTTAGGCATCGTCTTTGCCCGAAAAACAGTTGAAGACCGAGATTTAGCTTATCCCCTGTCTGAGATTCAAAAACAACTGTCCGCTTGGAATATTAATCAGACGCGATGAATCGCGTCTCTACAAGTTATGAATTATAAAACTATTCTTGTCAGTTTATTAATCGTTAGCTTCAGCCATCTTCCGGCTGTGGCTTCTTGTCCAGAAGGGAACCCCCAATCTACCGATTATATCCACCGCAAACCACCCAATCGATGCGAAGGTAT
>CAZZZY010000160.1:4657-10207 GCA_964658545.1 uncultured Acetobacteraceae bacterium
TTAAGCGGCAATAGCTTGAGCCTAATTTCCATTGCTACCCGTAACCTTCCCAGTTTCGGCAAAACTCTCACCCTACAAATTCCGCAAATAAATGGAGGAAAAACCCCTCAAGTAAAAGTGCAATCGTTAGATGATAAATATCACTATCAATTGGATGACTTGTTATTGTCTAAGAATGGTTCAGGTTTCAGCTTTAGCTGGGATACTTACGTTCTCAGGGAAGCAAAAATACCAGCAAATAAACTCCGCGCTGTGGCATCCTACAGCCTTAATTCTCAACCTGTGTACGTTCCAGTCATCCTGGGGCAAACTTCTGGCAAGTATGAATTCGTCTTTTATTCCCAAGACAGAGTAAGATTTACCAATTTTGAAATCCTCCCCCAAGGTGAACAAGCAATTTATAACACTTCCCGTCCTAACTCCAGAAGTGGTGAAACTATTTTTACCTGGGATGGCCGCAACGCCGCAGCAGGGCGCTATGAACTGCATTTCGTTGCTTTTATTGACCGCAGAAATGAACCTAGCGATCGCATTGAAAGGCGAATTGTATTTGAACATAACCCAAATTGGTTGAAATAAATCATGGCATCTCGGCAAAAAGCCAAACAAAAATTTCCCAATTTCATCAAGATTCACCAATGGTTGAATTTTCTGAAAAGAAATCTAATTGCTTTGTTTGTAGTCAGCACTTCAGCGCTAAAGCGCTTACTACGAACTATTGCAAATAATCAAAATTCCTTTTTGGTGCTGCTGTTACTTTTATTTTTTACTATCCTCACTTTTGCCGCTATAGTACCCAGTACTCACACCTTTGAAGGTAATATCATTTCTGAAGAAATGAGTTTTATTTATAATGGAGAAGAATCAAAACTGTTCCTTCAAAATATTCGCGGCATCAAGGAACTAGAAAATGAAGGTAAACAAACGCTGACTTTCACAGGTAATTTTCAAAGTGAAACTTGGCCAGAAATTAATCAGTTAAATTCCTTACAAATCAAGCTTACAGATGGTGAGAGTAGATGGATTATTGTTCCTGCTAATCCTCAAGACACTAATCAAATTAGTCTCAATGAACTCCGGCTACAACCAAATACAAAGGTAACTGGACTCAGTTATGATTTTTTTCGTAATCAACTGGCTTTTTCTCTGCAACCTAACTCTAACTTAAATCAAGAAACCAACCCGAATGCATTAAATTTATATTTAGGCGAACAACCAATCAAAGTTATAGCCGAAGGTTACGAATTACCAGATTTAAAATTACCAAATCAGCCAGACAAGCAAAGCTCATTAGAATTTAATTTTACCCCAAATAATAAACTTTTTAACTTAGAACTCACGCAAAATAGCAAGATTTATATCACTCTAGCCAAAACTCCCAAATATGAATCAGAACAATGGTTTAGAGAAAAGATAAAAACTAAAAATGTTCAATTTATAGATGTAGATAGAACCGGTGAAGATTCCAAAGACGATTTAAATATTTCTACTATTGTGGAAGGCAAAATCCGCATGGCAGAACAGGAACGAGATATTAAACAAAATCAGTTTCTCATGGGAGAAGACCCTAAGATTCCTCTAAAAATTCAAGAAATACGCCATCTGCAAATTGCCCCTAAAAAGGGTATAGAAGCTCGCTTTTCTGGAGAAACTAAAGAGATTCAAATCGGTCTAGATCCAGATTTTCCAGTTTCCACGATACAGGGTAGCTGGTTAGATGGCATTTTACCTCGTGATGCGATTATTGCCTTGTTCTCTTTTGGCGCTGCTACAGTTGCTAATCTTTTATCTTGGCTATTTAGTAACGTTTCTAAATCAGCATCAAAACCATAGCCGTTAGGAGTTAGGAAATTAGAGGCTATAGGACAATACGCTTGGGTTAAGGCTAAGGGACTTCCAAATAAAAAACATCCCAAAACTGACGCAAAAATCCTCTCTATTTCTCCTCTCTCTGTGTTCTCTGCGCCTCTGTGGTTCGTTTTTGGGTTGGAAATCCCTAAAACTCTGTTACCAAAGTCAATTTTTTAACGTAGACGCGGAGCGGCTTCCCGCAGGGTACCGCCGAGGCGCAGAGAAGCCAGTGCGTTGGGCGGGTTCCCCGACTTGTAGCAACTGGCGCGACGCAGAGAGAAGAAGAGATGCTTAAGTAGTCAGACAGAATTAATTACACAATGTCATTGCGAATGAAGCAATCCCAAGACCTTGCGATTGCTTCGCTACATTTCATTCCGCTCGCAATGACATAAATATTTTTGCATACGCACTTACTTATATTTTTTCAAAAATCAAATCTGATTCTTGTAAAATCCTTTAAGAAAAAGAATTCTCAATCCGAAATCTAAAATCCAAAATGGTATTACCTTTCAGAAGTTCCATTCGCGTAAACTTCTGTTTTTGGAAGACTTACCACAATAGTTTGCTGCGGTGAAATACTAATCTCGTAAGTATCCTTCGCAAGTAACACCTGAAACTTCATCAACTTATCTTTATCTACATCTATTTTTACAGATTTGTTGATCTCTAAAGTAGAACTTTCGCCAGACTCTTGTAGGCTAGGGTAGTGGCTTGCTTTTACCCCCTCATTCCCAGAGGAAAATCCCAGATCCCCGACATTTTCATTTTTTTTGGGAACAGTTAATAGCGAGATATCAATCAAGGGTAAAGTAATTTTTAGTGTCGTACCTTGATGAAGTCCTGTACTCTCAAGAGTAATGCTGCCTCCCATAAGTTCTATTAAGTTTCGTGAAATTGCTAGTCCTAGTCCAGTCCCTTCAAACTGGCGCGTGGTTGTGCCATTCACCATCACAAAGGGGCGAAATAGTTTGTGCTGTTGAGTTGGATCAATGCCTATACCTGTATCTTTAACTACTACTACCACCTGAGATATACCATTACTAGATTGAATTTCTGTAGCAATGGTGATGCTTCCCACATCGGTGAACTTAGTGGCATTGCCGATAACATTAATTAATACCTGCTTAAGTTTTGCCGCATCTGCATTAATTGGTATCGCTTGGGAATCTAACTCACATTTTAATTGCAAGCCCTTTTGCTGAACATTAACTGATTGTAGATTAATCACCTCTAACAATATTTGTCGGAGGTCAATAGGTGTGGTGACGACTGAAAGCTTACCCGCTTCGATTTTAGAAATATCGAGTAAATCATTAATAATACCTAGCAGGTGAATCGTTGTTTCATCGGCACGCTTGAGAAAGTCCATTTCTTCTTCCCGGCTATCACATAAGCCATCTTCAACCAGGCGAATGCAGTTAATAATAATATTTAATGGGTTTCTCAATTCATGGGAAGTCGTAGCCAAAAACTGGCTTTTGATTTGGTTAGCGGTTTTTGATTCTTTCCAAGCTATTTCCAGTTCTTCTGCCCCAGCTTTGAGCCGTTCTACCATTTGGTCTAATGCTTGGGCCAGTTGATTGAATTCCCGAATTTGGAAATTATGCGGAACTGGTTGTGCCGCGTGGTGAGAGTGAATATTTAGAGCGTAATCTCGCAATTCTTCTACAGGACGTGCTAAGTAAGGAGCTAGGTATAGGGATGCTAACAAACTTGCACCAATTAAACCAACTGTCAAAACGATGAGAATTAGTTTGATTTCCTGCAAACCAAACAGCGCATTATCAACACTAGTTACAGCTAAAACGATCCATTTTTGCTGCTGCTGTTGGGTGAGTGGATTGGCAATAGCCGTATAGCCAGCTACTAATTCTTTACCCTCTGCAAAAGACAGGTTAATCGAATCGTTTCGTCCCCCAATTGCATTTTTAATTATGCTCTTCAATTGGGAAGCATTTGGGTGTTGATTGATATTAGTTCCCACCCAATCTGTGAATGGGTGCGCCAAAATTGTGCCATCTTCAGCAATCACTACCATAGCACCTGTAAGCGATCCCGGTGCATTTTTGGTTTGTTGATACAATGCAGACTGAATACTTAAGCTGTAATCTGCATTTTTTCGGCTATCGGAAACTGGTGCAGATAAGACTACTTGTAATTGATTTTGTGTGTTTCTTTTTCCGGTGATTCCTGCCTTTGGGGGAAAGATTGCTTTGACATCAATTCCGTCACTAGGCAAAGGGAAGATCAATTCTCCAATTGGTTTATCTCCACAGCTACTGGCAATTATTTTCTGGTTGAGGATATTCGTTAATTGGATACACTCAATATTGACTGGAAGTTGTTGCTTTAATTGCGTGATAATTTCTTGCTCTTCTATGGGCGAATCCGACGGAATCACCATCGTTTTACTTACATTCAGCAAATTAGCCTTGAAGATGGCGATCGCATCGCCAATTCTCTCCCCTTTACTGATGGCGCTTTCAGTTAAATTTTGACGCGCAGTTAGCAATATGCTAGAACGTGCCTTATTCAAGGCAACAATCTCGCCTATAAGTAAAACTGGAACGAACAGCAGCAATATTCTCGTTACTAAAATTCGACGGAAGGAAGATTGGCGAGGATTAGTCATCGAGTGTCTCACTTTGCAGATGCAAACCACAACAGCAAAGATATGTAATTAGACTAGCTAGATGAGACATTTTATTAAATTATCAGAATTTTATTTTCAATGTTTAAAAATAACAAATTGCTATCATTTAAAAAGAAACGTGGTATACCAAAAGTCGTATATGCTAGATGTAAAAGCAGTTTGTGTCGCAGCATATAAATCCAGTGGTGAAATTGTAAAATAGTAGCTTGCAAGCATAGATTTTTTTTGAGAATCTATATCCGAGTAATAAAACTATTCAAACTATCAAATCAATTTAATGTTGCAACATCGTCCTCATACTACAGTTGTTTTAGCAATGAGTGTAGATGGCAAGATAGCAGATTTTAGGCGATCGCCTGCTCGGTTTGGCTCAAGGGTTGACAAAGCACATCTAGAAAAACAAATCGCTACCTCTGATGCGGTTTTATTCGGTGCTGGTACTCTCCGTGCCTACGGAACAACACTTACTATATCAGATCCAACTCTAGTGGGACTTAGGGCGCAAGGAGGGAAGCCTCCCCAGCCAGTTCATATAGTGACTACACACTCTGCAAACCTCAATCCGGAAATTAACTTTTTTAAGCAACCAGTTAGACGCTGGCTACTCACGACAGCATCGGGAGAACTTTTATGGAAAGGACACTTACAGAAGTTTACCTCAACTCTTAGAACCAGAGCAAAGGAATGCTCTCCAGAATTTGAGCAGATTCTGGTTTTTGAAACACCAACGCGAGAAATTGACATTCCCGCAGCTTTAAAACATCTAGCCACTCTACATATAACACGCTTGGTAGTCTTGGGTGGAGGTGAATTAGTCGCTTCTATGCTGGAATTAGATTTAATTGATGAATTATGGCTGACTGTCTGTCCGCTGATTTTAGGTGGTAATACCGCACCCACACCCGTGGAAGGGAAAGGATTTTTACCCTATCTAGCTCCCAAGTTGCAACTTTTAGAAGTTCATACAGTTGAACAAGAAGTGTTTTTGCACTATCGCCTGCAACGATCAGCAGATTAGATTACGCTATTTATTGATTGGGCAT
>CAZZZY010000161.1:0-10185 GCA_964658545.1 uncultured Acetobacteraceae bacterium
GATTACTTTTGCTATGAGACTGGGAATTCATTCCTAGTCGGGCTATGGGTTTCGCATTAAGTTGACACCCCTACCTGTGTACTTCATTTACCTGAAAAACGCTCTAATTTTATTTCTAACTCCCAACTCCTAACTATTTAATCAACTATGACTGTGCAAAAATCTCACTACGAAGCGAGTTTGGCAGAGTACAGCAGTCATCTAGCTGCGATCGCCTTACTAAAACAACACCGCCCCTACTTAGAGATGATTCCCAGTCTGCGCCGTCCAGATGAAAGCATCATCACTATTCCCTTACCAATTGTCCGTCTTCGCAACACGACAACAACAACCCCACAAACGATTTGCTTACCCTGTGATGTGGCAATTTTGATGTGCGATCCCGAGTGGAAGATCAAAACTGGAGCCGAAATTTTAGTCTTTATTCATCGCGCTCACGAAGACTTTTCTGATTTGTTAGGACGTTGGCGACAAACCCAAGTTTTCCTAGACAATGATTATGAGTGGCTAATGCCTCTCCGTCATAGTCATATTTTGAGTGAGGGAGCTAATACTATATATCCCCTGTTTGTTGTTTTTAGTGATACTTTAGAACGCATCCAACGAGGACTTGTAGGAGCCGAACTTCCATTTATTATGCAAATGCCAGATTCACTTCTTGAGGAGAATTTCACAGACATTTTTTCTTCAGAAACTCCACCAGCTTAGAAAAAGTTAGGAGTTAAAAGTTTTAAATGGCAAGTTCTGAGAAAGCCAGAAATTTTTAAGTCTAAAGTTTAGTTTTTCAACTCCTAACTCTGCCAGATTTGGATTTTAGATTTCTCTTTCAATCCAAAATCCAAAATCTAAAATTGAATGACTCCTAACTATTAAGCTGTTCCACAAATAAACTTGCATATACTGGGCGGGCTTTTCGGAGCAACGCCACTTGCTTCTCCCTTGGCGCTAGCGTCTCCCTTTGGTAGAAGGGGAGACGCTACGCGTAGCTTGGTTCCCCGGAGGGGTACAAGTCGGGGAACCGCAAGGGCGCAGTGGCTCCCCCACAAGAGTTATGTTTAATTCGATTATGCAAATTAGATGTTTTTTAGCTTACCTCACAAATTGGGGCATAATTTCGGCAGCAGTGAAGATGCCATAAATGCCGCGTTGGTGCAATTGTCTACCAGCTTTAAGATAGCCAAAGGCAGGGCCGCAGACATTAGCTGCCATACTGGTTTCATCTCCCAGAGTAAATGTATGAGTGGAAATCTTCCCTTCAAAGGTGCGCCCTGTTACCTTAACGTTGGTACTGAGGGGCTTTTGAGGATTGCGAGTATCGACTACACCACCAACTGTAACGCGATCGCGCCCCACTATTCCCGCTACCTCTAGCATCACATCATCAGCGTGTTCCATATTTTTCAAAGTAAGCACACCATTAGTTTTATCTAGTAGTGCTTCTACTTCTGCGTCAGTCATCGCCCTGGCGGTTTCCACTGTGTAACCAGGCATATGGCCAATATCTTCCCGAACGGTGGCGCGGTAAGCTTCCCAGTTAGCAATTCCCACTCCAAAGGTAATTTCGACTTGATGAATTTCGGCGTAGCTTTGGGCTGCTAATGCGGCGGCGGCGGTTAACAGTCCGGGTGTAGCACCACAGCCCGTCATGTAGGTAATCCCGGCTGCAAGCAATTCATCTTTCATCGCTAGTAGTTGTTCTACAGCACTGGTGCGCTTAATTGCATCCACTAACACCCCACGCCAACCAGATTTAATAAACTCCTTGGCTACAGAGGGGATAAAATCATTTGGCAGGTTGGGTAAAGCCAGAAAATACCCATCCACAGGTTGAGCTATTGCAATTACATCCTGAATACTTTGATTTGTTAACGTACCAACTGGCTCTAAATAACCTACGGAACCTTGGGACTGGTAGGTTGCAATGCATTCTTGAGTATTTAAACCTTCAGCAGCGTAAGCGTAACCTTTTTGATCTGCGGCTGCGACTAAAATCATTTCCTGTTTAGCAGCAAGTACCTTGGCGGCGGCTTGTCCGAGTCCGCCGAAACCTAGTACTCCTATACGTATCGCTGGCGAAATATTTGCTGTACTCATAGTCAATTACTGAAGTTGAATCACAAGCCTTCAAACTTTACCATCTCAGCTTGTGGCTGATGGCTGACAGCTTTTAGCTATAAAGGTTAATTATGCTTCATTATCCTGATTTCTTCGCCAACCAAATCAGTTTTTTCACTAGAAATTCTTGTTGAGTGATTTAGGCTTGAGCAAATTTTCACGCGAAGTAGCAGCAAAAATCCAAATATACCTTAAAGCGATGGCTATGGCTGGCTACGCCTATGATGGTAGTGATGAAAGCTATGCCACCTTTGGTCTAGGCTAGAGAATACTAGATAATGTTATCTTCATCAACAAGCTGCAAAACTCTCTTGTATAAAGGTTCAGCTACCCAGAATCCTGCTTGGTTAATTAGAGCATCTAACAGAGGTTTCACAGCAGAAATTAGCCTTTGACTTTTAGCTTCAACCAAGATCCCTAAAATCCCTGTATAACTAATATTTAGCCTAGCTGCAACCATACGACCGCGACGTTCATCAATCAACACTTGATCTGCTTTCATTTCCACTGTTAGAGCGATCGCTTCAGCTTCACCAATATCCAGTTCATTGCTGAGTGCTTCAACCAGTATACGATCTTGAACTGGACGAGTTTGAATCCAGATAAAAGTTTGTACTTCAGTTGCACCTGCAACTGGAAAGTTTGGATCAGTCAGTTCTCGGTAGACAGCTTCAGGAATTAGGACTGTTCCGTAAAGCTGTTGTAATAAATGAAGGTGGTTAATGGCAGCGAGGTTATTAATGGACGAAGTATCACTGACAATAATCACAGTCTCCCCATCGCCCGTAAGTTTTCTATATCTTGTTCAAAATCCTCTACACCGTAATGCACTGAAATTTGACGACTTGCGAGTAGATGCTGAAATGCTATACGATTCATGCCTGCAAAGCGGCTGGCTTGAGCAAGGGTTAACTTTTCTTTTTGAAAGAGCATCACCGCAATTTCCTGCTTCATTTCGCCTTCAGTCATCCTAGTTGCAGTTAATATTTCATTAGGAATGACGATGCTCATAATTACAATCCTCTCTATCACTCAATACGCTTGGGTAAGCATCTCTTTCTTGTCTCTGCGTCCTCTGCGCCTTGGCGGTACCCTGCGGGAAGCCGAAGCGTCTACGTTAAAAAATTGACTTTGGTAACAGAGTTTTAGCCTTAACCCAAGCGTATTGCTCTATCACTACTATTCTAAGCAGCTTGGGCATCGCCAATTCATAATCAAGTCAATTTGCAGTCAGTATTTAAACCATCACCAGTGTAATGGAAAAATAAGGTTTACAATATTCTCTAATGAGAGAAATAAAAGAGCGTTAGGAGAAATTGATTTATGAGTTTGAAATATATTGCCAGTAAAGCCGTTGAAGAAAGTGCAGAAATTGCTATAGAAAAAACTTTAGGCATTAAAAATAAAGACCTAAAAACGGTACGAGCGATTGCAGAGACTGGCGCTGCGGCTGGTGCTGCTGTTAGTGCTGCTACAGGGTTATCTGTTGCAGCAACTTCAGGAGCGGGAATTACTTCGGGTCTGGCTGCGGCAGGTGGTGTAGTTGGTGGTGGCATGGCGGCTGCTCCGGGGGTATTGGCAGCAGGCCCAGCTTATGCTGGCGCAAAAATAATGAATGAAACTTTGTTCAAAGACCAACTAGATTTGTCTCAGGAAGAACGTCAAGCTCGTGCAGCTGCAAGAACAGCTACAAATATTGGGGCTGCTGCTGGTGTGGCTGGTGCTGGTGCTGTAACAGTAGCTGCTGGTGCTTCTGGTGCTGCAATTATGACTACCCTTGCAGGTATAGGTGGTGTTGTTGGGGGAGGTGCAATTGCTGGTACTGCCATAGTTGCTGCTGCACCTGTTGCTGCTGCGGCAGCTATTGGATACGGGATATACAAACTTTTCGGGGGAGGTAAATAGCGTTAGACGATGTTTGAAAAGTTGAATAAAATTCAATAAATACTCCCTTGCTAAGAAATGCATACCGCTATGAGGGAGACAAAGCACAAGCCGCCTCTTAATTTATTTAAACTGCTGTAACTGTTTGTACGAGCTATGCAATTATCAATTAAGTCTGCTCTATCATGGCTAGAACGACTCCTGCCTTTGAATTTTCAAGCAATTCTGTTAGTTTGTCTATTGATATGGACTCCTTTACTTGCAATCACTACTTTGCAGGTTCAGCACTCTTGCAACCCTATGATTCATTGGTCTGGTGAATTTCCAGCAGAATGCAAACAAATAGCAACTGAATCAAAATCTTCCATTAATCAGCAAAACAAGACTACTAAAGTTAAACCGGACAGTAAACCTAAAAGTCAAGTCTACAAGCCTCATATAGTTACGCCACAAAAAAGCAATCCTGAATTTGAAGAAAAAAGATCAATTTTGGAAGCTATCAAAGAACAACCTGATCTTACTGGTGGAGCAATTGGTATAGCAGTTGCAACAGGTGTTGCTTTAATTGGAGCCGCTCCAGCATTTATTGTTGTTGGCTCTGGATTTCTAACTTGGCTAGCTATTAGAACAGCTTTGTCAATTGATTCAATTGAATTATCTAATTTAAAATAGTCAGGCATTTATTTTAGGAATAGCCCAAAATGCAATCTCTACCTCAAGATAATAATGATTCAGACAATAGCGCCCAACAATCATCAAATTCTTTTATCGATACAACAAGCTCTAATAATCAACTTGGTAATAATACAGGAATACCCGTAGAAACTTTACAAGCTACAAATAACAACTCAAGTTTGCCTCTTTATTTAAGCAAACTAATCGTAGTGGCAATCTTCTTTATTGTGTTAGCTACTACTTTTTTTATTGTCAACCGAGGAAGCGATGTCTGCATTTTTAGTTTCTGTAGCGAGACTGAGAGACATTATTCTACAGTAACATCTGATTTTTGGGCTTTTGCTGGAGGTACAGCGACAGTTTTTGTTCTTACAACATTCTTAGGACTTTCAATAGTACCCGCAGTACTGATATCAAGTGCTGTTTGGTTCGTTATATATTCCTCGTTTCATTTATCTTAATAACAGGAGAATATCTGAGTATGAATTTGATTGAAATTCGCAAAGTTTCTAAAACCTTTCGGAAAGGTTTTAATGAATATCCAATTATTAAAGATATTGATTTTTTTGTTAACAAAGGAGAATTTGTAGTCCTGCTAGGAAAAAATGGTGCAGGGAAAAGTACATTACTTAATTTGATTTTAGGGCTTGTCCAACCCAGTGAAGGAGAAGTAAAACTTATGGGTCTTTCTCCTCAAAAATCTTCTGCAAAAAAAGCTGTGGGTGTAGTTTTACAAGAAACAACAGTTCCTAAAAATTTAAAAGTTAAAGAACTTGTCGAGCTTGTACGAAGTTACTATCCTCAGTCATATACAGTTCAAGATATTTTGCAAAGGGTCGGTCTTGAAGATAAATCTGAAGCGTGGATTAGTAAGTTAGCGGGTGGGGAAAAACAACGTTTGTATTTTGCTCTTGCTTTAGTGGGTAATCCAGAACTGCTTATACTTGATGAACCTACAAAAGACTTGGATAAGGAAGGTTATGAAATGTTTTGGCAAGAAATAAGACTCTGCCAAAAGCAGGGAATCACAATTTTAATGGTGATACACCCCAAGGAGCAGGATTGGGATAAACTTAGCCAACTTGCCACTCGTTATCTCACTCTCCATGCACTTGCTGAAGCACCACCAGAAGGTCAACTTATTGAAGATACAAGTCAAGAGATAATTCAAATAGAGAATCAACAAATATCACAAAATATACCTGTAATTCAAGCACAAGGTGCTGCATTTATCTTTTTACAGCAAATGTGGGTAGAAATAATTCAGCTATTTCGTACACCTCTGTTTTTATTAGGTATTATCCTGTTTGCCTGTTTGAGCAGTGTTCTTCCATTTCATGGTGAATTAGCAAAACAAGCACTAACATCATTTAGTGTATTAATCTTATTGACGATCGCCATTGATAGGTTAGGTAAGAGAGTCTCAGTTGAACGCGCTGAAGGTTGGTTAAAATTGCTCCGTATAACTCCATTACCACCAGTTATCTATATCACTGCAAAAGTTGTAACAACTCTGCTATTATCCGCCATAATTATTACCTTAATTATGATATTAGGGATTTGGCGCTTAAAAATAGATATTAATCCTGAACAAGTATTGCTTCTTGTCTTCAGCTTAGTGTTGGGAGTGATACCCTTTGCTGTTTTTGGTCTAGCACTAAGTTATTTAACAGAACCTAAAAGTTATGATTCTATTGCTGGATTATCTATTCCACTTGGGTTAGCAAGTTGTGGTGCTTTACCTCTAACTAATCCACGTTATTTACAGGATTTAGTTGCTTTCTCCCCTTTTTATCATTACAGAGAACTAACCCTATGGGCAGCAGGTCTAGATTATGACAAACATCTGTTATTACATTTACTATGGCTATTGTGGGCTGGAGGTATGTTTGGATTGATAGCTGTATGGGCGTATAAACGCGATTCGGTAATTCAATAGGTTTTTTTTGTCTATACAGAATATACATAGAACATAATGCGATCGCCTGCGTTAGTGTTTACAGCGATCGCATCAAAAATTGTTGAGAATTTGGTGGTACTTAATTTAAAGGGGAATAGGTGTCTTGAGAATTAGGATTAAGGTAGGGGCGTTGCAAGTCAATTGCATGGCGCTCAAAGTGCTGGTCAATCACCCTCATCCGTTCCTCCATTGCATTCTTACCTTTTTGCCAAGCTTCCAGTAAAGCATTAGCGACGATTTGACAACGGTTCATCCCAAAACTTTCTTGTGCAGCAAATTTTTGGGTTGGTTCCTCAGCTAAACCTAAACCTGGGGCTAAAAATTTGGTAAACAAGGGGATTTCGGGCTGGAAATGGGATTGATTTTCTGGATAAATAGCCTGAAGGATTGTGCGGATTGCTGGATAGTCGGGGAGTTCAAAGTACAGTAGCCCCGAATCATAGCGTCCATATGCACAGGGATTGTGAAGAACCTGAAAGCTAAAGGGAATCGAGGCTGCATTCAATTGCAGCGTGAGACTTTCCATAAGAGCGATCGCACCAGATGGCGTAAAGTTAAAGTAAATTCGCCCTGCTCCCAAATCAGCATCAGGGTTGCTTTGCCGTTCATGTCCGACATTACTAACTGCCAAGTAACAGCCATTTTGCAACCGATTTTTGGGCATCCAGATTGCCACCATGTCACCCACTTTGGTAGATTTCTTACTGGATTTTAGATGGCAGTCTGGCTCAATATAAAGTGTTAAACCGCCTTTAGTCACCGCCATAGTACCATCAGGTTCTTTCCGCAGAACCTCCCATCGAGGGTCAAAGTAACCTATGCCGTGATTACTGGCGTGTAATTGCTCGTAAAAGTTCCAATCAATTTCTAAGATGGAATTATCTGCTAAATTCTGCTTTGGCGGGCAATTATTACTATCACTATTGACTGCTAAAGTACTTTGTAGAGAGCCATTGTAATAGATCCCATAAAGAAAGTTTCGCAGCAATAGGGTGAGATACTTCTGTTGTAAATCTACAGAAGTTTGCTGAAATCTGTCGGCTACTTTAGTCGGTAGAGCAAAGGGTTGATAATTGGGATGATAAATACAAAAATTTGACTCAATCTGAATATTCTTAGCAATGTCAAATAGAGAAGTTAGTGGTTGATTGATAGAGTAATTTAGCATTAATCCATTTAGAACTCAAACTTTAAAATCCAAAATCATGAAATCATTCTGGGGAAAAAATCATCGGAAAATTATGATCTGGGAATACGCCTGACAATTCAGGTCATCTGGAAAACCTCTCTCAAAGTCTCTCTCCTTCTAGGAGAGAGACTTTGAATTTTCCCCCTTAGAGCATCGGGAAGGGCAGGGTGGTTTCATACGAAAAAAAAATATGAAAGCCTCTATTTCTCGTTTTGAACCATAGATTTTAACCCCTCTCCAAACCTCTCGACCTTTCGAGGAGAGGCTTTGATTTTCTCCCCTTCCCTTGGGGGTTAGGTCTCATAATTGTGGTCTAAATACTTGAATTCTGCTGTAAATTTTTCTGCTCCCTGCCATTAACAACTGCGAAGCCGAGTTTTTTCGGAATAAAGACGAAGTAGCTGTGGCTCTTTTACTGGTTGAGAAAGTTTATGAATTTTTGCCACATGGTTCAGAATTTCTGACTCTGATATACCAAAAATAGTCAGTACAGCTTGCTGCGGCATAGTCAGTAAACTTTTAGCTACTTGGAGCATACAGATGTCAGCATTATTAAAGGATTTCCGGCAGGTAATCATATCCTGAATCTGATGAATCAGTGCCAACCCTGCAAACTGAATAACGCGTACAATAAAGTCACTGCGGTATTCTAAAATCATGGGGAAAGCATTTAGATAAGCTCTAACTAGAGCAATAATTGAAGGTTGTAAACTCTCTAACGGAGTCAATGCCAGATGTAAAGATTCTTGTAACTCAATGGTGGGATCTACTACCAGGCTATTGAGCCAAATTCCTAAATAGCTTGCTAGTAAAGTGCCTAAATCAAAGGCTGGATCTCCCCAAGAACAAGCTTCCCAATTAATGAGTCGTACTAGACAATTGTCTAGTTTATCCCACCTGGAATGAACCAAAATGTTGTTGAATTTCAGGTTGTTGTGAGTCAAGCAGCAAGGATTCCAGGCATAAGCCAAATCTGCGATCGCAGATTCCAAACTCTCCGATTGCTGGTAGAGTAGATAGAATTTCAGCGCATCCGTGGGAACATTCCCAAAAATCTCCGGACCAATTGACTCTACCCCTTGCGCCGGATTGTAAAAGCCATAGCGAAACTCTCCTTGGGGAGCAGTTGCCATGAAATCCTTATATTCTCGGCGGTTGTAGGTTGCGCGATGGAGTCCCGCTAAAGTCGTGCCGATGGCAGTGGCAATTTCTTGTGGAAAAATATCATTGTTGTGGTACAATGTCGCAAGTTCCTGATATTCACTTAAGTAGTTGCGGACGAGGATAGAATTTTCTTCGTCAAAATGGACTACTAATGGTGCGTAGTTTACCGCCGTAGGCATCGCGGAAATGTTGCCAAGAACTGGAAACTTCTGGAGCAACTGATGAAATAGCCACTCCTGAAACAATTCATGAGGCGCGCCGTCGCTGTTGTCAACATTACGTTCTTGTTTAATGAGCAGTTTACGATTATCTGCTAGAGTCACAAGTAAATCGAAATTGTTCTTACTACTTCCTGGCAACTCAGATTTATCTGATGCGTCATCTTCTGAGCTACACAGCCCCGCTTCTTGCAGATACTGAATAACGTTATGAGAAGACAGTGATAATACCATGTATTATTTCCTACTTCATTAAATTACTTAAACTTATCTGTGTCGGTATTTGGTTGTACTTAGCAGTTTTCGGTAGATAGTGAATAACAATAAAGATTTGTACAATCTACTAATATCCCATCTTTCCGATAAAAACCTGCCAAAATGGTACAAATTCCTTTACAATTGCTTTAAAATTTGCTCCCAAATACTGTGATATCTTTACATTTCATCAGCATAGTTACTTAGATACATCTAGAGCAAGTTTTGTGGTATGGCCCTTTGATGTAGCAGCATCTCCAGCAAAAAACTGATTGGCGGCAGATGTTGTTTAATGTTCAGTAGTCATCCTGAAAGCAGCGAAGAATTTCAGTAATCCTTCGCAGTAAGAAGCATGATATTCAACGCTATTATTTTTATTTATCATCCCAAAGCTAAAAAAACCGGAATTTTTAGGCAATTAGTAATTATTTTTTTATTTAATTTTCAGAATTGATGTCTGGAAGCCTTGTTAATACGTCATTTATCTTACTTACGTATTGTAGATGGCTATAGGCGATCGCACATAACGGTTACATGAGTGCATCTTATGGAAATGTACTTTTGTCAAGTATGTTGAGGGAATAAGAAACCTCTCCCTGGTTTTACTATGTAAAACCGTCCCTCTCCGAGTCGGAGAGGGAAAGAGTTGAAAGAAAGTTCAAGGTTGGGATAACTGGAGTTTAGACTAAAGGCGAGCGATCGTTAAAAAGGCTTACTCGTTGAAA
>CAZZZY010000162.1:0-10114 GCA_964658545.1 uncultured Acetobacteraceae bacterium
TCTCCTGCCTCTATTTCAAAGGCGGTGCGGAGTGCGGTGACGGCGCGTTTGCATTCTGCGGCATCGACTACGCAACTTACTTTCACTTCGCTGGTGGAAATCATCTGGATGTTCACGCCTGCTTCGGCTAAGGTGGCAAACATTTTTGCAGCCACACCAGGACGGCCAATCATTCCTGCACCTGCGATGCTGACTTTGGCAATGTTATGTTCTAGCATGACCTCGGCTTCGTCAGATTTGGGGTGAGATTGACTCCTCAGTGCTGGTGCGATCGCTGCTGCTACTGCTTCTGCCCGTTTTAATATTGGTGTGGTGACGGTAAAAGCAATGTCATTACTGTTACCTTCATGAATAGACTGAATAATCAAATCTACGTCTACTTTTTGCCGGGAAATTTCGCCGAATAACCTTGCTGCTACGCCTGGTTTGTCGGGTACACGCAACAAGGCCACCTTTGCCTGGTCAGTGTCAAATTCTACAGCATCCACCGGACGGGCAATTTCGAGATTGATCAGCGATCGCCCTTGGGGTTTGGCTGATGTTACCCAAGTACCGGGGGCATCCGTCCAGCTAGACCTAACTACAAGGGGAACACCATAGTTACGAGCAATTTCCACAGCCCGGGGATGCAACACTTTTGCGCCCAAGCTAGCTAGTTCCAACATTTCATTGCAGGTGATGGCATCCATCAACTGAGCTTCGGCAACTAAGCGGGGATCTGTAGTTAAAATCCCTGGCACATCTGTATAAATTTCGCAAAAATTTGCCCGTAATGCGGCAGCGATCGCCACCGCCGAAGTGTCGGAACCACCACGCCCCAAAGTTGTAATTTCCATCTCTCCGGCGCTGGATGTGCCTTGAAAACCTGCTACTACAACTACTTTACCTGCATTGATGTGGCGACTGAGGCGAGTAGTTTCAATATGCAAAATCCGAGCGCGGCTGTGTTCGGCTTCGGTAACAATTCCTACCTGAGCGCCAGTCATAGAAATTGCTGCTTGTCCGAGTTCCTGCAAAGCCATGCTGAGTAAGGCGATGGTTACTTGTTCGCCAGTGGAAAGCAACATATCCATTTCCCGGCGGTTAGGATTGGGAGAAATTTCATTAGCGAGTTTGACGAGTCCATCGGTGGTTTTGCCCATTGCGGAAACTACTACGACAAGGGAGTTTCCAGCTTTAACAGTTTTATAAACACGCTGTGCAACAGCTTGAATCCGTTCCACTGAACCGACAGATGTACCACCGTATTTCTGAACTATGAGCGCCATAACTTTTATGCAATCAATTGTGTCTGTTTTGCTCAATGCCTCCGCCGGGTTAGGAAGCCTTGAAGATATTAATAGATATATTAGTTTACTAAATATCGTGCAGAATACCCCATCCTAATTGATTATTCAAAAACTACATCTTCGTAAAGTAATGCTGATTTCTAGAGTAGCGTTTGCTGTTAGTGCTTTACTAGGAACTAACAAAGCCATTAAAAATTAGGTATTGAAAAAGCAGCAGCCCGTCCGGTTAAACTGAGAAGGAAGAAAATAGCAGATTAGGCAGTGAATAACATCGTGCGGTTAGTTTTGACAGCAATATTGCTGGTGCTAGTGACAGCTTGTGGCAGTATTGGACTGCTACCAACTAGCGAGTTAGTACAAAAAGCGATCGCACTTGGGCTAGAGCAAACTCAACAAAAACTTAGCCAACAGTTGGATCTAGATTTTCAAGGATTTGAAATCAAGCGGCTATCAATTACCCAAGAACAACCCCTAACCATTGAAAATTTACCAGCTTTCCGGGTTCGGGGAACCTACGACTTGATTGTTAAGCTACCAAAACGGCACTTGACGCAACCCCGACAACCCTTTGACGTTTACCTGCAAATTCAGCAAGAAGGTAAAACCTGGCGATCGCTAATTCCAGAAAATGGTAGTAAAAATACTCAACCAATTTGGCGTAGTTATCTCATCCAATAGCGACGGGGAAAGGTTTGACTAGCAACAAACTTTAGCCGAGGCGCTAGAACTGATTCAACAATAGCCGATCAGTTCGTTGTCAGTCCATTCTAAAGTGTCACCAATTTTGTTGCCGTCGTGGTAGGCGGCGAGTAAGATTTCGCAGGTTTTACCCCAAGCGATCGCTCCACTCACATCTAAGGCGATCGCTCCCAAATCCCGCTTGTTCTGGTGCGCTTCCCCAAAGGATCGTTGCATAGCCTCTTTCAGGGACATCCCATCAGTGACACGCACCACAATTCTTGGTGCTAAACACTCGTCGATGATATCTTCCCCAATGCCAGTACAGCTAACACCAGCATTATTAGTAGCATAATTACCTGCTGGCATCGCAGAATCACTTACCCTGCCAATCCGCTCAAATCCCTTACCACCTGTAGAAGTGCCAGCCGCTAGACTACCAAATGCATCTAAAGCTACCACACCAATGGTTCCGCGTCCGGCATTGCTGGTTTCTAAGATTTCTGGTTCTGCTACCACGTTAGCCATTGTACTTTTAAAATTATCTTGGCGCTCTTGTATCCACTCATGTAACCGCAAATCAGTTAAAGCGTTATAGCTAGGAAGTTGCATTTCCCGCGCCAACTCAGCCGAGCCGAAATCTGATAGCACTCGGTCTGGTGAGTTTTGTAAAAATTGTGCCAACTCAATCGGATTTTTCACCCGCGAGATATTAATCACACCACTAAAGCGCCTTAATGCGCCATCCATCAGGGCAGCACTCATGCGGATTTGACCATCAGATTGCAGTACTGAACCAGTACCAGCATTAAAGCGGGGGTTGTCTTCGAGCATTTGGCAACCATGCACCACCGCCTCAACAGCAGTTGCTCCTGACAATAGCAAAGAATAAACTTCTTCTATGACCGTATGGAGCGATCGGCGCACCGCCTCCAATCCTCCTTTCCCGTGGAGAGAACTACCAGCCCCGCCATGAATAATTAATTTAGGTTGCACCTGTGACTCCATTAATCCATTCCGCTATTTGCGTCTGTATTGCAGTTAAGTTTCATTTTGAGCTTCAGAACGGCGACGACGACAGCGTTCTGAGCAATATTTCACATCTTCCCAGCAATCTTGCCACTTTTTACGCCATGTGAAAGGACGTTGACATACCGGACAAATTTTTGTAGGCAGGTCAGATTTAGAACGAACACGCCCCATATAAATACTGGGTATATGAGAATTTTCTTTCTAATAGATATGGAAAACAATTATAACCAGTTTCCTACAAAGGGAGGATACTGTCGATGAAGAAATATAAGTTCACTAGGCGAGCGAATTACAGTACTGTAAGACGTGTCGGGCTATTTGGGAGTGGTTATCTTGCGCGCCTAATGCAAATATTATATTATAGCCACTTTCTATCTGATGAGGTACAAGTATGCAAACAGACCTAACCCCCTTCCCGAAGCGGGAAGGGGGAAAATTGTACCTCACGCTAGTCGAGAAAGGCTATAAATCAATACGCTTGGATTAAGCGTTTTTTTCTTCTCTCTGTGTACTCTGCGTCTGGAGTGGTACCCTGCGGGAAGCCGAAGCGTCTACGTTAAAAAAACTGACTTTAACAAAGACTTTTAGCCTTAACCCAAGCGTATTGGGCTATAAATAGCTTAATTATTGCTTTTATTGACCAGGAAACAGCCATAATCGATCAAGCTATTCACCAACCTTGGCGAATAAATAAAAAACCAGAGGAATATCGCACAGCTTTCGTTTTCGACTATCCCTCATTGTTTTAACATCAACAAATATGAAATATCTATTTAGCCAAATCTACCGCTAACGTAATCTTGGGTATCTTTTTGCTGAGGATTGTTGAAAATGACTTCTGTTGCATCGTACTCTACCATGTAGCCGTTACGACCTCCTGTCTCTGTAGTCCGAACATTAAAAAATGCTGTCTTATCAGAAACCCGCGCTGCTTGCTGCATATTATGGGTGACGATCACGATGGTATATTGCTCTTTAAGCTGGTGAATTAGTTCTTCAACCCGCAAGGTGGAAATAGGGTCGAGAGCGGAGCAAGGTTCGTCCATTAATATAATTTCAGGTTGGACTGCGATCGCTCTAGCAATACATAACCTCTGTTGTTGTCCTCCAGATAAAGACGAACCATTTTGTCGTAGTTTATCTTTAACTTCATCCCACAAAGCCGCTTGCCGCAAACTCTGTTCTACTAATTCATCCATATTACCTTTGTAGCCGTTGATTTTGGCTCCAAAAGCGATATTGTCATAAATTGATTTGGGAAACGGGTTTGGTCTTTGAAACACCATTCCAATCCGACGACGCACTTCTACAGGATCGATGTCGGGTGCATACAGGTTTTTATCGTAAAAAAGTATTTTTCCTTCTGCTCGAAATGACTCAATCAGGTCATTGAGGCGGTTATAGCATCGCAATAATGTACTTTTACCACAACCAGAAGGGCCGATAAAGGCTGTCACCCGATTTTTCGGTATATCTAGCCAAATATTCTGCAAGGCTAAAAAGTTACCGTAGTAAATATTGAGATTTTCGGTGCGTAAAACGGTTTCAGTGTCATTCGCTGTGCTAATATTAGTAGCCATAAATTCAGTGTAGTATTTGTTTTAGCGATGAAAATTCGCTATGTAGATGCTATTTGACTAAGCTTTTTGGCGAGTTGCCCAGCGAGCGATGATACTTGTGATTAGAACCATCAATACTAAAATCAAAGATGCTGCCCAAGCTAGTGATTGCCAATTTTTAAACGGAGAAATAGCGTATTTGTAAACCAAAACAGCAAGGGAAGCTGTTGGTTGAAATAAACTATCTGGCCAAAAATTGGAAAACAGCGCGGTAAATAGTAGAGGTGCGGTTTCTCCAGATGCTCTGGCGATCGCTAGCGTTGCCCCAGTTACAATTGCTGGTAAAGCTGCTGGCAAAACTACTTGACTTACTGTCTGAAAGTTAGTTGCTCCTAACCCTACGGATGCTTGTCGCAAATCTTGCGATACTAACTGCAAGGCTTCATCAGTGGTTTTAACAATAATTGGCAACATCAAAATTGCCAGCGCAACCCCCCCACCTAGAGCAGAATACGATCCTAAGTTTAACTTTACTAGTGTCAAAACCACAATGCCATAGGCAAATACCCCAGCAATAATTGAGGGGACTCCACTCAGAACGTTAGCGGCAAAACGAACCCCTCTCGCTGCTTGGGCAGAGCCAAATTCTGTGATGTAAATCGCCGCTAAAACACCAAAAGGAATACTAATCAGGGCAGCAATTCCTACCATTAATAGTGTGCCCAAAATCGCATTACCAAAGCCTCCTCCCTTTTGTAGAGCTTTGGGTGGCAGTTCAAAAAAGACGCTGGGACTTAAACTGCCAAAGCCTTGAATAATGACGTAAGAAAGCACTGCTAGCAAAGGCACAAGTGCCAATACCCCACAGGTAAATGCGATTACGGTCATTACAGTGTTAAACAGTGTCCTTTGAGACATGGCAGCGCGAGTTAGACTGCGCTCTGGAAAACTAGAAGTCATAATTCAACCCAAAACTAAGCTACAGTCGCTTGACTCTCAGAACAATAAACTCGGCCATGATATTGACTATCAAGGTCAAGAAGAATAGAACTAAAGCAGCGTACATTAAAGCCGATACTTGCAAACCACTAGCTTCTGAAAATTGATTTGCCAGTAGAGAAGAAATCGTATTGCCTGGTGCTAACAATGAGATACTAATGTTGTTGGAATTACCAATCAACATTGTGACCGCCATTGTTTCTCCCATTGCCCGACCGAGTGCCAACATCACAGCACTAACTATCCCCGAAAAGGCTGCTGGAATCAGAATTTGCAAAATCGTTTCCCAACGGGTTGCTCCTAGTCCTACGGAGGCTTGGCGCAAACTGGAAGGTATAGAAATCAAGGCATCGCGCGATAGGGCTGTAATGATGGGCAAAGTCATAATTGCTAATATGACTCCCGCCGGTAACATTCCTGGCCCTGTGGGGGAGGTGCTAAAAAATGGTATCCAGCCAAAGTAACTATTGAGCCATTTTCCCAAGTTAGTTAAGATAGGCACTAAAACAAAAATCCCCCACACGCCGTAGACAACGCTAGGAATAGCTGCCAGCAGTTCTACCGCGAAAACTAGCACCAACTTAACTTTTCCGGGTAAGAAATCTTCACTAAGGATAATAGCTGTACCAACCCCAATCGGTACAGCTATCAGTAGACCAATAAAAGAACTCAAGAGAGTTCCATAAATTTGAGGTAGCACCCCGTAAGTATCATTAACTGGGTTCCAAGTAGTGTTAGCTAAAAAACTCGCACCAAATTTTTGGATGGCAGGCCAAGAAGCAATTGCCACCTGTAAGCCAATCCATAATAAAGTGGCAGCAACCCCAAAGGCGAAAATTTTAGTAAGCCAAATAAAACCCCGATCTAGGGACTTTTCGACATCAGAGCGATTTTTTGTCGCTGATGAAAGGTTTTGAGAATTTGTAGTCATGACTACCGACTTTCACAATTAAATCAGAGGAAGATATAGGAGGCAACCATCTCGACAAAATTGTTGCCTCATCGTCTTTTAAAACTAAGACATTGGTAATATAGAGTTCCAAATTACGAATATCTATAGTCTAGTAAGCAGCCTAAAAATTATTGTCTAGGAATGCCTCATGTCTTGACTGTGGCTACTTGCTAGCGCTACCAACAGAGATTTTATAATCTGGACTAATTTGATCGGCAGCGGCAGCCACCTTTGTGATAACGTTTTGGGGTAAAGGAACATACCCTAATGCACTAGCCTGCTTTTGTCCCTCATTTAAAGCGTATTCGATCGCAACTTCCATTGCCTTAGCTTTTGCCGCATTGGGATATTTTTTGTAAACCAAAAGCCAGGTGTAAGTGACGATGGGATAGGAATCAGCCCCTTCGGGATCAGAAATGAAGGCGCGGAGATCAGGAGGGAGAGTTACTGATGCCAGAGTTTTAGAGGCTGACTCCTCACTAGGTACAATAAACTTACCGGCTTTGTTTTCCAAAGCAGCAAACTTGAGACTATTTTGTTTGGCATAGCCGTACTCAACATAACCAATAGAACCTTGTGTTTGTTGGATTTGGGCGGTAACACCCTCATTCCCCTTAGCCCCAACTCCTACAGGCCAGTTAACAGTCTTGCCTTCACCAACTTTAGTCTTCCACTCCGGGCTAATAGCGCTCAGGTGTTTTGTAAACACACCTGTTGTTCCGCTACCATCTGAACGATAAACAACTGTGATTGCCTGTTTAGGAAGCTTTGCACCTGCGTTCGCCTTGGCAATTTGGGGATCATCCCAAGACTTGATTTTGCCTAGTAAAATATCAGCGTAAACGGCTCGTGGTAGCTTTAGTTCTGCAACATCTGGCAAGTTGTAAGCTAGCACGATGCTACCAGCAGTTACTGGCAGTAAAATAACACCCTTATCTGGTGGCACCTTCTGGATTTCTTCATCCTTCATCGCCACATCGCTGGCACCAAAGTCTACAGTCCCTTTGATAAATTGCTCAACTCCAGCACCGCTACCAACTGAGGCATAGTCAACTTGCAGATTTGGATATTTTTTGTTTAAGTCTGTAAACCATGTATCATACAGGGGTGCTGGGAAAGACGCACCAGCTCCGCTTAACTTAATATTTCCACCCAAATCTAATTTATTTGTGCTGGAGGCAGCAGTATCTGTAGCCGTACCAGAGGGTGTCTCCTTGATGGCTGTATTATCTGGGTTTTGTTGTCCGCCACCGCAGGCAGCTAGGCTGATTGTCAGTGCTAACACTGAAACAGAAGCTGTCAGGCGATGAATTTTTATTACACTAAGATGTGGAGGCATCGCTATCAATCTTTGAGTAACTTTTCAGGTGAGCGATTCTAAGGATACCTCTAAAAGATAACGGTTAAGGTAAAGAACAGGTTAATAAAGCAAAAAAATGCTTGTTTCTTTTTGATGAATAACAAACACTTATTTTTACTTTTACTTGGTAAATTTTATACTCCTTCTTTAGCTACACCTGAAAAATAGGATCACAGTAGTTTGGTTACAGATATTTACAAAACTTGATTAATCGTTTGATTTTGTTGGTCAAGTCATAAAAAAACTCAAAAAATGACAAATTGTGGTATAATGGAAAACTTGATAAATTTGAATGAAAACTTATGAGAGTTTTTGGTGCTGATCAGTCTAAAGAGACTGAAAGCAATAAACTGCCTACTTTATGGAGAGTAGGCGGTGCGATCGCTAAAAAATAGTGGATTAAGGAACTATCCCTAACACTTTGTAGCATAGTTTGGCTGAAAATTTACATACCAAAAAGGCAAAAAAAATATGCTAATCCTTAAGGTGTCAGCACAAATTTCATTTCAATACTAATGAACATATAGAACTCATATTTGATTTTTGAAATATACGTAGGGTGGGTTAGCTATAGGCTAACGCACCTTCATTTGGCTTTGGTGCCGTACTCTCGGCGATAACACAACGCCAATTGCTACAACGGATAGCGCTGCCGTATTGCCTGCGGCATGGCTTCTCTTCTCTACGAGAGGCTACGCCAACGAGACGCTGTTCGCGTTCGCTTAGAGCGAGTTTTCTCCCTTGGCGCTAGCCTCTCCCAATGTGAGAAGGGGAGACACCAAGGGCGAACGAGCGTCGGGAACCTCCGCAACGCACTGGCTCCCCTACACATACTTAAATTTTTTCTCCAAATCCAATTGGATTCCTATAATAGTTGCTGTTGGTTTTCCCTTTTGCCTTTTTCTGGTTGCCTGATAAATGTTTGCTGCTTCCAATCAATTACTATGGTCTATGATTGGCTTACTTCTGACAATGGGTGGCACCTTCCTAGAGGCTTATGGTATCACCTTACCTTGGAATTGGAGTAAGCACGGAATTCAGACTTTTTCTTTAGGTGTCACTTTTCAAATTGGCGCAGTACTGTTGGTGGGTTGTTTAGGTGGCAAAAATGCCGGTGCGCTCTCGCAAATTGCCTATTTAGTGATGGGGTTAACCTTATTACCTGTATTTGCCGATGGCGGGGGTATTGGTTATGTTAAGTTATCTCAGTTTGGCTATCTACTAGGCTTTATTCCTGGAGCTTGGATTTGTGGCTTGTTCGCCTTTAAAGCTAGACCTAGACTAGAAACTCTCGCGTTTAGTTGCATCTGTGGCTTGTTAACTCTCCACATTTGCGGTATTAGTTATTTGATTATTAGTTATGTTTTTCAGTGGAAAGGCACAGAAAATTTAACCTTGATGCAAGCAATCCTCAGATACTCCTGGTTTGCACTACCAGGGCAATTAAGTGTGGTCTGTGCCGTTACTGTAATAGCATATATATTACGTCACTTAATGTTTTATTAGTCATGAAGGGATTAGAATAACTTAAAACTTTTCTTTGTTAAATTTTAAATTATTCTAATCCCTACTCCCTACTCCCTAGCCCCTAGTTTCATGCGTTTAAAAAACCGCTTTTTCTGGATTGCTGCCTTCATAGCTTTTTTCTTAGACCAAATAACAAAATACTGGGTAGTACAAACCTTCAGCTTGGGACAAACACTACCACTCTTACCTGGGATATTTCACTTCACCTATGTTACTAACACTGGTGCCGCTTTTAGTCTGTTAAGTGGGAAAGTAGAGTGGTTACGCTGGCTGTCTTTAGGAGTAAGCTTAGTATTGATAACGTTGGCCTTGTTTAGTCCAACGTTAAATTTATGGGATCAATTGGGCTATGGCTTGATTTTAGGTGGAGCTATGGGCAACGGTATAGATCGCTTTGTTTTAGGCTATGTTGTTGATTTTATTGATTTTCGCCTGATTAACTTTGCTGTATTTAATGTGGCAGATTCATTTATTAGTATTGGTATTGTTTGCCTGTTAATTGCTTCCTTCCAAAAAACACCGACTTCAACCGGCAGGCCGCATTAAATTAATTATTAAGCCTGGGATGATTAATCCCAGGCTATTGATTACTGAAACCATTTCTCAGTCCTATGTGCGAAGACTTGATCTATGGGTTTCACGGATTTTGAATTTTATTCTATACCCCAATATCATAAACTGGTGTAGAAAGTCAAGATGCACCGGCGATCGCTAATGG
>CAZZZY010000163.1:0-10095 GCA_964658545.1 uncultured Acetobacteraceae bacterium
GAAAAGCAATTCTCAGATTCTGCTCGCCTTTATAAAACTGGGGATTTAGCACGTTACCTCAGTGATGGCAACATTGAGTTACTTGGTAGGATTGATCATCAGGTCAAAATTCGCGGCTTCCGCATTGAACTAGGTGAAATCGAGGCAGTTTTAAGTCAACATCACCAAGTACAAGAAGTAGTAGTTATTGCCTGCGAAAACGAACCGGGTAACAAGCGCCTTGTTGCCTACATCGTTCCCAAACAGGAGCAACCCAGTGTAACTGAACTGCGCCGCTTCCTCAACCAGAAGTTGCCCGACTATATGCTACCTTCTGCCTTTGTAATCCTAGATAACTTGCCACTCTTACCTAACGGCAAAGTCAACCGCCAAGCATTGCAGACAACAGATATTCGCCCGAATGTGGAAGCGGCTTACATAGCACCCCAGAACGAAACCGAGCGTCTGATTGCTGCTGTTTGGCTAGAGTTGCTTCAGGTAGAAAAGGTTGGTGTTCATGACAACTTCTTTGAACTGGGGGGTCATTCATTACTCCTGGTTCAGAGTCATCGCAAATTGCGAGAAATTTTTGCCCAAGAGCTATCAATTGTTGACCTTTTTAAATACCCAACTATCAGCTATTTAGCTGAATATTTAAGTCAAGAACAAAGCGAAAAACCTGCTGTTGTGCTTCGCCAAGACCGATCTGAAAACCGTCTGGTGCGTCGAACTGCCGTAAATCAACAAAGTCAACTGAGACAAAAATCTCGATCAACGAAAAAACAGTGAGAATCCTCAAATGGACGACGTGCATTCAGATAATTCGATCAATCAATCAGCAATAGCCATTATCGGTATATCTGGTCGTTTTCCTGGAGCTAAAGACCTCAATACCTTTTGGCAAAATTTGTGTTCTGGGGTAGAGTCCATTTCATTTTTTGACGATCAAGAACTGGAGTCTTCAGGTGTTGACCCTGCTATGTTCAATAACCCGAACTATGTAAAAGCTGGTGCTATTTTAGAAGGTGTAGAACTATTTGACGCGGCGTTTTTCGGCTTTAACGCCAGAGAAGCTGAAATCATCGACCCGCAACAGCGTCTCTTTTTGGAGTGCGCTTGGGAAGCTCTGGAAAGTGCTGGTTACAATACGGAAACATATCAAGGGGCTATTGGTGTTTACGCTGGTGCTAGCATGAACACTTACTTATTGTTCAACATTTTACCCAACCAAAAGCTTTGGGAATCTGTGAATATTTTCCAAATCGGACTGGCAAATGATAAAGATTTTTTACCAACACGCATCTCTTATAAATTAAACCTAACTGGGCCGAGTGTTAATGTTCAATCTGCCTGTTCCACTTCATTAGTTGCTGTCCACCTCGCCTGTCAAAGTTTGCTCAATGGGGAATGCGACATAGCTTTGGCTGGTGGTGTTTCCGTCAGGGTTCCACAGAAGATTGGTTATTTGTATCAAGAGGGGGGAATTGCTTCACCAGATGGACACTGTAGAGCTTTTGATGCCCAAGCTCAAGGGACAATTGGCGGCAATGGTATGGGAATCGTTGTCTTGAAGCGCTGGGAAGATGCTTTAGCCGATAGAGACTGCATTCATGCTATTATTAAAGCCTCAGCAATTAATAATGATGGTTATCTAAAAGTTAGTTATACAGCGCCCAGTGTAGATGGTCAAGCGGCAGTAATTTCAGAAGCTATGACCATTGCCGCAGTTGCACCGGAAACCATCACCTATATAGAAGCCCACGGAACCGGGACAGCACTGGGCGATCCCATTGAAATCGCCGCGCTGACACAGGCTTTTCGCACGGTGACAGAGGATAAGGGCTTTTGTGCGATACCTGCTTTGGGCGTAGCCATCGCTTCCCTGAAAACAAATATCGGACATTTGGATGCTGCATCTGGTATTGCCAGCCTGATCAAGACGGTTTTAGCCCTCAAACACAAGTGTCTACCACCAAGCCTCAATTTTCAAGCACCCAACCCTAAAATTGATTTTGCCAACAGTCCCTTTTACGTCAATACTTCCCTTGCTGAATGGAAAACAAATGGCAGTCCTCGTCGAGCTGGAGTCAGTTCTTTTGGCATTGGCGGCACTAATGCACATATCGTTCTCGAAGAAGTCCAGACACCAGATATCCCATCTAGACATTCCAGACCTTGGCAATTGTTGCTGCTATCCGCCAAAACCTCTTCGGCACTCGATACGGCAACGGCAAATTTGGGCAAGTATTTAAAGCAGCATTCCGATCTTAACCTGGCTGATGTGGCTTATACCTACCAAATTGGTCGCAGGGTCTTCAACCATCGACGAATGTTAGTTTGTCACAACTTGGAAGATGGAGCGATCGCACTCTTGACTTTAGACCCAAAACGAATTTTCACCAGTGCGTCAGAATCCCAAGGGCGACCTGTAGTATTTATGTTCTCAGGACAGGGAGCGCAGTATGTGAATATGGGTCGAGAATTATACCAAACTGAGCCGACATTTCAAGCGGTAGTTGATGACTGTGCAGAAATGCTTAAACCCCACTTGGGGTTAGATTTGCGTCATTTACTATATCGTAGCCAACAAATGACACCATCGGAACTAGAACAGACTGCCATTGCCCAGCCAGCACTATTTGTCACTGAATACGCCTTAGCTAAGTTATGGCAGTCTTGGGGGGTGCATCCCAAAGCTATGATTGGTTACAGTATTGGTGAATATGTAGCAGCAACTTTAGCAGGTGTTTTCTCTCTGGAAGATGCTTTAGCGTTAGTGGCTGCACGGGGGCAGCTAATGCAACAATTGCTACCGGGAGCCATGCTTGCCATTCCCCTACCAGAAAAAGAAGTGCAACTTCTGCTCGGCAAACAACTTTCCTTGGCTGCAATTAATGGGCCATCTCTATGTGTGGTTTCAGGAATCACAAGTGCTGTAGAGGCATTACAGAAACAACTAGCCTCTCAAGGGGTAGAGTGTCGTCGTTTACACACCTCCCATGCTTTTCATTCAGAGATAATGGAACCCATTTTAGAGCCATTCATGGAACTGGTGAAAAAAGTCAGCCGGAAGCCCCCACAGATTCCCTACCTGTCCAATGTTACTGGCAGCTGGATTACAGCTACACAGGCAACAGATCCAAGCTACTGGGCAAAGCATTTGCGCTCAAAGATCCGCTTTGCCCAAGGACTGCAACAGTTGTTGAAAGAACCAGAGCAAATTTTACTAGAAGTTGGGCCGGGAAGGACTTTAAGTACATTAGCCAGACAACATCCAGAGAACACAGCACAGCAGGTTATATTAACTTCCTTACGCCATCCCCAAGACAGAGAATCAGATGTTGAATTCTTACTAACTACATTGGGCAAGCTCTGGCTTTCTGGTGTCAAAGTTGATTGGTCTGGATTTTATGCCCACGAACAACCTTATCGCCTGCCTTTGCCCACATATCCCTTTGAGCGTCAGCGTTACTGGATTGAACCCCAAAAACAGTTAACAGCGTTACTGCACAAAAAGCCAGATATCGCCGACTGGTTTTATCTTCCGATTTGGAAACAATCTGTACCACCAGGGCGGGTTGACTATTCACCAAAGTCATGCTGGCTGGTGTTTGTTGATGAGTGCGGTTTAGGCTCCCAAATCGTCAAACGGCTGCAACAAGATGGTATAGATGCGATCGCTGTACAAGTCGGGTCAAAATTTACTAGGGACGGTGTATATACCCTCAATCCTCAACAACCTCATGACTACGAAGCTTTAATTAATGAATTGGCAACACAAGGCAGGATTCCCCAAACAATTGTTCATTTTTGGAGCGTTACAGACAACAGTCAAACAGCATCAGGACTTGAATGGGTTGATCAGGCTCAAGATTTAGGGCTACACAGTCTCAACTTTCTGGCGCAAGCTCTGGGAAAAAATTTCACCGATGAACTGCAACTGATAGTTGTCTCTAATCATATACACGCAGTGACCGGAGTTGAGGATTTGTGTCCAGAAAAAGCGACTTTGCTCGGTTCTGTGAAGGTGATTGGGCAAGAATACCCCAATATCATCTGTCGTAGCATTGATGTTGTCCTTCCTATTAGTACTCAAGGTGAGCAGCTGATAGACCAGTTACTTTGGGAACTGAGAGCAAAATCTACTGACGTAGTTGTTGCCTACCGTGGTCTTCATCGGTGGGTACAAACTTTTGAACCAGTCCGATTAGAACGAGGCACAGCACGGTTAAGGGAAGGAGGAGTCTATTTAATTACAGGTGGACTCGGTGGTATCGGTTTTGTGTTGGCGGAACATCTGGCAAAAACTGTCAGAGCCAAACTGCTGCTGTTAGGACGTTCAGCTTTTCCCGATGTCCATGAATGGGTGGAATGGCTAGCCACTAACGATCAACAGGACAACATCAGTTGCCAGATTCGGAAAATTCAGGAACTCGAAAAGCTAGGAGCCGAGGTTTTAGTACTCAGCGCCGATGTTGCCAATATACAACAAATGGCAGAGGCGATCGCTCTAGCTCAAAATCGGTTTGGTGAGATCAATGGTGTGATCCATACTGCTGGAGTAGCTGATTATGCAGGTGTGATTCACAGAAGAACAAAAGAGATGACAGACAATGTTCTAGCAGCAAAAGTGAAGGGAACATTAGTACTTAATCAGCTTTTGAACCATATTAAACTGGATTTTTTGGTTCTTTTTTCATCTCTGAGTTCAATTCTATATAAAACCAAGTTTGGTCAGGTGGGCTATAGTGCCGCCAATGAATTTCTGGATGCCTTTTGTTATTACAAAACGTCTCAAGATGGCACATTCACAGTTAGTATTAACTGGGATGATTGGCAAGAAGTTGGTATGTCAGTAGAGGCAGTAAAGCAAGCTGCCAATAAATATGGTATTCTTGCAAATCGGTATCTGCAAAATGGACTGCTACCCAAAGAGGGAATAGATGTTTTTATGCGTATTCTGGAAAATACATTCCCCCGAGTTGCAGTGTCTACTGAAGATTTAAGGACTAAGATTGATCTGGATCTTTCCTTATTAGCAATAACCACTGATGCTTCCATAAAAGCTAACTTATCCCAACCGACACATCCACGTCCGCAACTGAGTAATGTCTATGTTGCTCCCCGCAACGAAATTGAGCAAACCATTGCCCCGATCTGGCAGGAATTTCTTGGTATCCAGCAAGTGGGAGTTTACGACAACTTCTTTGAGTTAGGGGGAAATTCCCTGTTGGCTATCCATATCCTATCCAAGTTGCACGATGTATTACAGGTAAAAATTTCCTTAGACAACCTTTTTGCAGCAAATACTATAGCTGAATTGGCAGAGAAAGTTGCACAACTTCAGAGCCAGCACACTACTGTTTTTTCAGGAACAAATGTTGAAACTATAGACCAGCGAATTGCTTCTCCTTTGGTCGAGATTCAACTTGGTTCAAAACAGCCTTTCTTTTGCGTCCACCCAATTGGTGGAGGTGTCCTTTGCTATGTAAATCTCGCACAATATTTAGACCAAAATCAACCATTCTATGGGCTGCAAGCAGCCGGTTTAGATGGGGAACAAGAACCTTGCTCTGACATCAAAATCATGGCAACTCGCTATATCCAAGCACTGCAAACTTTACAGCCCCAAGGCCCGTACTTGTTAGGAGGTTGGTCAATGGGAGGTGTCATTGCCTTTGAAATGGCGACTCAGTTGCAGTCCCAAGGGCAAAAGATCGCCTTGCTCGCTTTAATTGATGCCATAGCTCCGATTAGTAGTACGGAACCTACAGACATAGATGATGTGACACTTTTGAGTAGATTTGTGCAAGATATCCTTGGTCAGTCCTTAGAATATCCAGACTTTTCTGTGGAGCGCTTAGAGCAACAAAGCCCTGAGCAACGGCTAGCCTACCTCCTTGAGCAAGAGCAAATAGCCAATCTCCCTATTCGCCATCTTTTCAATGTCTTTAAAACCAACTTCCGGGCTATGCAAAGCTACTTACCGCCGGTCTATGGAGAGCGAGTGACACTCTTTAAAGCCAGCGAACAATTTGCTCAAGACTATCAAGACCAGACAATGGGTTGGGGTCAGCTGACAACTAAAGAAGTAGAGATTCATGTTGTACCAGGCAATCATTATACCATAATCGGAAAACCCCATGTCCAAGTTTTAGCTGAACGGTTAAGGGTCAGCCTCGATCAGGCACAAGCAATTGAAAAAAAACAAGTAAATCTTTGAGAAATATCAATGATATATCACGATGAAATGACAACATTGGCAGATATACCACGGGTGCAAGCTCGCCAATTAAGAGACACTAAGGCATTGGTATTTAAGGATAAAGCACTCACCTATTTACAGCTAGATGCACAAAGTAATCGCATTGCTAATGCACTTTTAGCGCAAGGAATTAGACCTACATCACGGGTGGCAATATTAGCGAAAGATTCACTCAAGAGTTATGAAATATTATTTGCCTGTAACAAAATAAATGCTGTCTTGGTTCCTATTAATTGGCGATTAGCGGCGGCGGAAGTTAGCTACATCCTTAGAGATGCCAATGTTGAAGTTCTTTTTGTTGGCTCTCAATTTCAGGCGTTGGTGGAAACTATTAGGAATCAACTTGATGGTGTTAAAATCTTCATTGCCTTAGAAAAAGCTGAAGAGAATTGGCTAACTTACGATCGTTGGTATCAGGAACATAGTGATGTTCAACCTGATATAGCTATTAGTTCAAAAGATATTGCTGTGCAAATGTATACTAGTGGAACCACTGGACGACCCAAAGGTGTCCAATTAGCACATTACAGTTTTTTTGCGATCGCCAAAGAGTTTGTTAAGCAAGGTAAAACTTGGATAGGTTGGAGTCAAACAGATAAGAGCTTGCTGCTTTTACCCTTTTTTCATATCGGGGGTTTATGGTGGGCTATTCGTGGTTTGGCTTCTGGTGCGGAAAATATTTTGCTGGAAACTTTTGACGGTATAGAGGTTCTGAAAGCAATTGAAAAATATCGGATTACCAAGACCTGTATGGTACCCGCAATGATTCAAGTTCTGTTAGCTGAACCTCAGTGTCAACAAACAGATTTTTCTTCACTGGGACACATTGTTTATGGGGGTTCTCCCATTGCTGAATCATTACTGAAAGTTGCCCTGTCCACATTTTCCTGCAACTTTGTGCAAATTTATGGTATGACGGAAACTGGAAATTGTGCTGTATGTTTATTTGCTCCCCAACAAACCTCTGCACATCCAGAAAGACTCAAATCAACAGGTAAACCTTTTCCCGGTGTATCTGTAGCCATTTTAGATAGTGAGGGTAAAGAAGTCTCTTGTGGTCAGGTGGGTGAAATTTGGATCAAATCGCCTGCAAACATGATTGGTTATTGGAAATTACCCGAAGCTACGGCAAACACCTTGGTAGATGGCTGGATTCATACTGGTGATGCAGGCTATTTTGACGAATCAGGTTACATTTATATTTGCGATCGCGTTAAAGATATGATTTGCTATGCCGGTGAGAATGTCTATCCGGCAGAGATTGAAAATATTTTATACGAATATCCAGCAGTCGCCGAAGTTGCAGTAATTGGTGTTCCAGACGCAGATTTCGGAGAAACTATTAAAGCCATTGTCGTTTTAAAAGTAGATATGCACGCAACCGCACTAGATATTATTCAATTTGTGCGCGGTAAACTTGCTGATTTCAAATTACCTAGAAGTGTTGAATTTGCTGAATCATTACCAAGAACACCAAGTGGTAAACTGCAAAAAGCCAAACTTAGGGAAAAATATTGGCAAGGCTATCAACGTCATATTAATTGATATATGAATCAGAATAAATCAAAGCTGTTTTCATGCTAACTTATACCATCAAATCTACCTATTTGCCAAAACTTGCTAGTGCTCGCTCTAGTCAATCAGCAAAACAATTATGGCAATCTCTACCGCCAGTCTATCGCAGAGCCGGAGACTCCGAAAGCTCCGGTCAGTGTGCAATTTTTTACACCGACTTTTGGTCAGCGGATGAACAGATTTTACCTAGTAAAAGACATAAAGCAGTAGGCAAAGACAGTGGCAAGACAAGCTATATTGAAAGATTTAACAACACTTTACGACAACGAGTTGGACGATTAGTTCGTAAAACACTGTCATTCTCTAAAATACTGGACAACCATATTGGTGCTATTTGGTATTTTGTTCATCACTATAATGCTAATTTAAGAAACTAAATCATTACTATGCACTACTACCTGTGTTTTTGATGTTAGTTGCAGCTGGTGTTGCGTTGGGGGTGAGATAAGTTATGGGCTTTGAATTAGAACGACTAACCGCTAGTAGCGTCATTCATGCTGAGCGGACTATCTTGTGTAGTTTAGGAGCGAGTGCAGTTATGTGTCAAAATCAGTCAAGTAGGTTTGTGGCTAAGTTGGCAGAGCTCCAGCTTGAAAAATCTGTTGGGCGGTTAAATTCAATTCTGGGAAGGTAAACGAGACAATGTGATCGCTGCCTCGAAACTGCCTGACTTGGTATTCTCCTTCAACTAATGAGTAAACCCAGATAGTTGGTTGTTTGGGATTGCCAATAAACCGCTTACCACCTAAACCTGCATAATCTACGATCCAGTATTCGGGAATGCCTACTGCCTCATAGTCAGCTACTTTTTTTAAATAATCATCCCTCCAGTTGGTACTAACTACCTCTATAACTAATGGGATTGATGCTGCCTGGCTTACAGTTGATTCTTTTTTCCATAGCGGCTCACTCACTAAATTAGGGCGATTGAGTAATAGCACATCTGGGGAATAAGCTGATTCACTCTTCTCAGGTCTGACAAACGCTGTTTTGGGAATGATGTAACAGAGATTTAAACGGATACACTCTCTAGTAATTTCAAAGACTAAAAATCCTATTACCTCTTCATGGTCGCCTGTTGGTGGTGCCATTTCAACAATTACTCCATCATGCAGTTCATAACGTTGTTGTAGGTTTTCTGGATACCAAGCGATGAATTCATCGAATGTTACTAGTTTACGTAAGGCTTGAATCATAATTTACTAACTTGAGTGAATTGACCTCAGATGTAAGACTGTCCAGGCGCGAGTAAATGTCTTGGATTTGTGCTTCTGTCATGCTGCTCCCTTGCCTTGGCTCGATTCACGTTCAGCCACATAGTCTTTAATAAAACTGAGTAAAACATCTCTCATGTTTTTTCCTTCTCTGGCTACGACTGACTTGAACTGATTTCTTAGTTCGTCAGGCATTTCTACTCGAATAGCAACAAGTTTAGTTTCATCCATATAACAAATTTAAGCCTGTAGTGCCTATATTTATTTTGGCACTTCATGCCTTAATGCCGCTATGGAATAAAATAAATTTACTTGCCTAGTATGCAGTTTATGTTATATTGCAAATTAATGCAATCAATCGATTAGCAACAAGCCACTAATTAGCGTCCTACGAGTACCCCAGCGACTTACACAGCGAGGGGTTTAGCGATTAGATGCGACATATGCTGCTTACTCTATCGATTGATAGCCAATTAACCATTGATTGATATTTATTCCTGATCGCTCTAGCTTTGGTGTACTCCAGTGTACCGTACTCATCTTGGGGGGTGCGGTATCCAGCGTTTACTCCCGGAATTGCGATCGCTGCATAACCGGCTGTCAATCAGCAATTCCAAATTCAAATTTTGACAACAGGTACAGTTTAGCTTGAGGATAAAGGAGTATTTCTTCAGGGGCATCAAAATGGAGCCGAGGTTTTTCATGAAGAGATTTATCAAGCAGGTTATCTCCACTTTGGTGATACTTATATCGGTTTTTTGGCTTTTAATGCCTTCAACATACGCAGATGAAAAGATCCACTTTTATGATTGCACAGGGAAACAAGATGGCAATTATACACATCCTTTTGACTGTACTAGATTTATCTCTTGTGTTGGTGGGGCTGATGCCTATGAGAGGGATTGTCCTATATGTCTGATTGACTCAACTAATTGCCCAAAAGGGCGTTTGCATTACCAGGCATCAACTGATAGTTGCCAATTGGATAGTGTCGCGGGATGTGTTACTGACCCGAAATCAATGATTAAGAATTTTTTCAACAAAAAGGCTCTTGGATGGAGA
>CAZZZY010000164.1:0-10061 GCA_964658545.1 uncultured Acetobacteraceae bacterium
TGAATTTCTTTTGTGGTTTCTAAACCGTCGAGAACTGGCATTTGGCAATCCATCAGAATTAAATCGTAGGGAACTTTTTCTAATAACTGCAAAACTTCTTTTCCATTACCAGCAACATCAGCGCTATAACCCAGGCTTTGGAGTTGCTTCAAGGCAACTTTCTGATTCACCAGATTATCTTCAGCTAAGAGAATTCTTAATTTATGGGAGTCATTAACCGGGAGACGGGAACCAGGAGAATTATAATTGCTGTTGTTTTCATAATTTTTCAGTTTTAACTCCTGACTCCTGAATTCTGATTTCTCTTGTTTCAGATGCATTCCTAAAACAGTCATGATAGTATCGAGGAGTCGGGACGGCTTAACAGGTTTGACCAAATAAGCCGCAAATCCTATTTTTAACGCCCGTTGGATTTCATCGCGTTGATTAGTAGAGGTAAGCATAATCAAAGGTAGTCCAGCGATCGCTAAATTTCCCTTAATTTGTTCTCCCAAGGTCATACCATCTATTTCTGGCATCTGCATATCGATTACAGCAATGTCATAAAGATTTTTTTGCTTGGCAGCCTCCTCAATCGCTTTGAGGGCAATAGTAGCCGAGTCAGCCTGATCTACCAGCATCCCCCAACGGGTAGCTTGATGGTGGATAATTTTGCGATTAGTAGCATTATCATCCACCACTAACAAGCGCCGATTTAGCAGAAGTTCGCCATCGCCCTTGGTGTTCGCGTAGCGTGTCGCAGACAAGCGATCGCTTTCTGAGGAAATCGGGTAAAGTTGCTGGCGAAGAGTTACTTCAAACCAAAATTTAGATCCTTTCCCCAACTGACTTTCTACGCCAATTTCTCCTCCCATCAAGCTTACTAGTTGCTTGCAGATGGCTAATCCTAAACCTGTGCCGCCATACTTGCGGGTGGTGGAAGCATCTACTTGGGTAAATGGGGTAAAGAGCTTGCACTGGTCTTCAGGGGTAATGCCAAGACCAGTATCTGTGATGGCAAAATAAATGGTGGCTGTAGTAGAAGTTTGCGATCGCAACTCTGCTCGTACTACTACCTCTCCATTGCTGGTGAACTTGATTGCATTGCTAATCAGGTTCATGAGAATTTGCCGCAGGCGGCCAGCATCACCTTGGAGATGGGTGGGGACATTGGGATAGATTAACGCTGCAATTTCTAATCCCTTATTATGGGCTGGGGGAGCCAATAATTCCAACACCTCTTCCACACAGGTAGATAAGTCAAAATCTAGAGTTTCTAGTGCCATTTCCCCAGCTTCAAGTTTGGACAGATCCAAAATTTCGTTGATGAGGCTTAAAAGAGCATCTCCACTAATGCGAATGGTTTCGATAAAATCCCGTTGCTCCGAGTTGAGGGGAGTTTCTAACATTAAGCCTGTCATCCCCAATACAGCATTCATCGGAGTCCGAATTTCATGACTCATGTTCGCTAAAAAGGCACTTTTAGTTTTAGAAGCTAATTCAGCTTGATGACGGGCAACTTCAAGTTCTTTTCGCTGTTGAGTTTCTGCGTATAACATTTGGGCTTGGGCTAGGGCAATACCGACTTGATCAGCTATTTGCCGTAAAAGATGAGTTTCAAAGCTAGACCATTGGCGGAAACTGCCGCACTGATGGACAATCAGCAAACCGCAGAGTTCTTCTTTGACAAGAATGGGTATAACCAAATTGGATTTGACCCCAAATTGTTCCAGTAATTCTACATACATTTTTTGGACTTCTACTATATCTAAGTCAGCAAGCCCCAGATTCCGTTTTTGACGATACTGCTGTAAATAGTACTGCTGTGCATATTCGGCTTGAAAGTAAGCATTGGTGAGCTTTTTCTCTTTAATTGCCAGCCAGCCAGAAACTACTGCCTCAACCACAGTGCTTCCAGATCCATCTGTCAAAGGTTGATAAATCAAAACTCGGTCGCTATGGAGAATTTTTTGTACCTCTGTAACACTGGTTTGGAGAATTTCTTTGATTTGCAAAGACTGACGAATCTTGAGGGTGATTTCAGTAAACAGTTGCGATCGCAAATTTTGGCGTTGGAGTTCTTCTTCTGCCTGCTTGCGCTCAATAAACTGCCCTACTTGCTCACCAATAGAATTCATAACTTTTGCCAAATCTGGGTCAGGTTGCTGAATTTTATGGCTAAAGCAGGTAATGACACCAAGAATGTTTTTACCACTATGAATGGGAAAACCAAAAGCTCCGTGTAGTTCTGCTTGGGCAGCGATTTGAGAACGGATGAAATCGTTATCTTTAACTACATCAATGATCCAAACAGGTTCAGCGCCAGCCCAGACACGACCAGGTAGGCCAATTCCTGGTTCAAAGGTGGTCTGCTGACTGAGGATTTCAAATTCTTGCATCTCATAAGATGTTTTATACCAAGAATTTACTAAAACCAGTAGATTTACTCGCTGATCTACCATCCAAATTTCACTGAAATCCCATCCCAAACTCTCGCAGATTCCTTGGAGGATTTGGGGCATGGCTTCGTTGATTGTAGTGGACTCTGCTAAGACGCGCGTTGTAGAATACTGGGCTTTGAGATGCTGTTCTGCTCGTTTGCGTAAGCGAAGCTCGTCGGAGACATCGCTGATGTCAATACCTGTGCCCACAATGTATTCAACGCAACCCTCATCGTCTTGCAAAGTAGCGTTAGCCCATGAAATCAGCCGCCGACTGCCATCCTTTGCTACCCAATAGTTTTCATATTCTTTGAGCGCTTCACCACTTCGCAACTGCTCAAAAACTCCTTTAACCGGCTCTACCTCTTCAGGAATTAGAAACAAGTTCCAGAAATGCCTTCCTCTCACCTCATCAAATGAGTAACCAGTTGTTTGCTCACAAGCTTGATTGAAGCGAACGATTTGCCCTTGTGTGTCCAGAACTATTACCAAAGCACTAGCTGTATCAAGGACTGCTGAGATAAAGTTACGTTCTTGGTTCAGTGTTTCCTCTGTTAATTTACGTTCATTTACCTCACGATAAATAAAGTAGTAGACTATGGCCAGAATGAGAAAACTTAGGCAAATAGCGATCGCCTGCATCAAAATAGTATTGTAGGCACTGGTTTTTGTGATTGTTAACTGCTGCTGAAGCTCCTCCCTCTCCTCGTTTTCCATCTCCCGAATGATATTGCGGATATCACTCATTAAGTTATTTCCCTCATTGGCATTTATTACCCCCAATGCAGCATCTAACCCGATATTCTGGCGCAAGTCGATAGTCTTTTCCAGTTCCTTCAGCTTTAGTACTATTAGGGATTCAAGGGTGTAGAGTTGACTCACTTGCTTAGGAGTATCTACTGTTAATTTTCTAAGCTGCTTGATTTCTGGAGGAAGATTGGTAAGTGCTGTCTGATATGGTTTTAGATATGCCTCATTTCCGGTGAGTATATAACCGCGTTGTCCCGTTTCAGCATCCTTGATGTTAGACACCAGTTCTTGCAAGCTGTTAATTGTCAGTTGGGTGTTGTTTAACCTTTTACTCGTATTAATCAACACTTCTGTACTTTGATAAGAGAGTGTAGCAATTAGAACTAAAATTGCTAATGCCAGCCCAAATCCTGCGGCTATTCTTTTGAAAAATTGTTTGCTTGCGTTCTGTGTCTGTTTGCGTGTATGACTCGCCAATACCAAACTTGCTAAGTTGCGCCGCATTTCTAGTTGCTTGATTACCTGGCGACCGAGAATTCGCAATGCTTCAACTTGTTCTGGCGAGAGGTTTCTTGGTACATGGTCAATTACACAAAGTGTTCCTAATGCATATCCTTCAGGGTTAGTTATGGGTACACCAGCATAAAACCGAACATTTGGATCGGAGGTAACTAACGGGTTTGTCGCAAACCTTTCGTCTAATGTGGCATCAGGCACAATAAAAACTTCAGGTTGCAGAATAGCATGGGCGCAGAATGCCAAATCTCGCGGTGTTTCTAGAGCATCCAAACCAACTTTAGACTTGAACCACTGGCGATCGCTATCAACTAAACTGATTAAGGCAATAGGAGTGCCACAAATATATGACGCTAGACGGGTGAGATCGTCAAAGGCAGCTTCTGAACGAGTATCGAGGATCTTATACTCCAAAAGAGATTCGATTCGCTGTGTTTCGTTATCAGGTAATGGTGCTTTCATTCTTCAGCCTTATCCTATTTTGGATTTTAGATTTTAGATTCTAGATTATTTATAGGTTTTGCCTCCTACCTCCTAAAATTTGACCCGCAACTGTCCTGTCAAGGAATTACCACCGTAGGCACTTCCCCCGGTTTCTAGATTTCGGACATTACTAAAGCTATAACCAATGTCTGTCTCTATATTCGGTGAAATCTTTACCGTACACTGCGTTTGATAGCTATGGGCGTTGTCAAATTCTCCTTTAAGTCGCTGTTGTCCTAAGTTGGTAGCGAGGCGACAGCGTAAGAAATTAGCAATATCTCCTTCCCAACCCACCTCAGCGTTGTAAACTAGAAAATCTGGTGGGGAAAAATAGCCACTTGTGCGTTCTAAATCGCGATCGAAACTCCAAGTGAATAAGTTAGCTGCCAGAAAAAACTGTCCGAACTTGCGCTCTAGCCTACTAAATGACTGCACCTCAGAATTCCCATCGTTGTAACTACCCAAACGCAATGATGAAAACAAGCTGGTTTTACGGTCAATCTGCCAGTATAAATCAGGCCCAAATCGCCAAGCAGTAATTTGATTTTCTAAAGTTCGAGCATTGGATTTATAAGGCCCTTGTTCTAAATTACCTGATAGTACTACTACCGATAGCAATTGACCTGATGACGAAACTTGCGGCGGTGAAATGGGAGCTTCTACCTTAGCATTGAAATTAATAGCTGTAGGTAAACGATTGAAAACATCGACTCCGGCTGCTGTTTGCAGAGTCACTTGCCCAATTTTTCCTTGCCATCCAACTTGCAAGGGAAAATTTGTAATTGATTCAACACCGGGTTGCTTAAAGAAGTTAAAACCTGTCTTAAAAGATATTTTATTGCCATTACTCAATCGAAACTGAGCCGTTGGTTCAAAAAATAAATTGGTTTGACCAAAGTTATCTGTGTCATAGCGATAATCTGTATGAATGCTTTCCAAAACTGCATCCAGTGTTCTTGGTTTGGTGGAAGTTTTTGGTGGGCTAGAATTCGGCGGTGGTTCAGTGGGAGTTTTTGGTGGGCTAGAATTCGGCGGTGGTTCGGGTAGGGCTGGCGGTAATTGCAAATCAGGATTGAAGTTTTCGGGTGCCGCTATCAAAATAGGTGTTGGCTCAGGATTTACTTTGGTGACTCCCTCAGTTAATTCTGAAAGTGATTTCCAGGTCTGAGGTGCTTGGGCAGCTTGTAACTTAGCTTCTGAGAATATCCAAATACATACGCTACAGATTACTCCCAATTGAATCTGTAGGCATCCCCAAATTAACCTAGTGGACAAACTATGTCGAGAAATAAAGAGATAAAGTATAAAACTATCTGCCATAGATTGATACTATAGTTATAAATAGAAAACTTGCTGCCAAAGAGTTTCTGGCAGCTAGCTGATGTATTCCGCTTGGATTATGATTCCCAAAATATATGCTTGTTAAGACATGACAAAGGAAAAAGGCGTTAATTTTATATACCTGCCCCCTGACTGTCTAATTAGTATTGTTTGCAAGTAAATCGGCGAGAAAAATTTAATGTATATGAAGAAATATAAATTGGAAGTAAAACTAGAAGTAGGGTGTGTTATGCCGTAGGCTAACGCACCTTGAATTGTTGGCGGTACAGTACCCGCATTTCTCACAAGCAGTAGGGGCGGGTTGACAGGATAGGTGTCAACTTAAACCTCGGCGAAGGTCATTCGCGGCTACACAGGTAAAGTCCGCCTATCGCGCTTGCGCTGCGCTTCGCGCACCACGCGGACTAACTACAAAATTAGGGCTTTTTAACAAATTCTGGGGGTTTAAGTCCCCAGCAATACAGGCAGCACGTTTTGTGTTGGGGTTAAATCCCCATTACAAAACGTAATTGCGAATTGCGTTAGCGCAGCGTTAGCGAGTCTTCTCCCAAGGGGAGACGCTACGCGAACGAGCGTCATTGCGAATTGCGAATTGCGAATTCTTGACTGAATTCAGGAGCGATGCCCTGAGCTTGTCGTTGGCATAGCCTCTCCAAGAGTTGGGTCAGAATCAAGTTAAGATTAAGATTGCTCCCGCAGTGCATAACCTACACCACGGACTGTATGAATCAAACGCTTTTCATTATTCTCTTCTAATTTGAGTCGCAGATAACGAATATAAACCTCAATAATATTAGAATCACCCATGAAATCGTAACCCCAAACTTTCTCTAGAATTTGGTCCCTAGTAAATACCTGACGGGGATGTGAGAGGAGATATTCTAATAAGTCAAACTCTTTTGCTGTTAACTCAACGCTTCGTTTTTCCCGAAAAACTTCACGAGTGCGGCGATTTAAGCTTAAATCTTCAAATTGCAACAAATCCTGGTCTGTTTCTTGCATCCGGCGCAGATGAGCGCGAATTCTAGCTAGTAGTTCCTCAATGCTGAAGGGCTTAACTACATAATCATCGGCTCCCGCATCTAAACCTGCAACGCGATCGCTCACTTCATCTTTTGCTGTCAACAAAATCACTGGTACTGTACTACCCGTTGCTCGCAAACGGCGACAAATTTCCAAACCCGTCAGTCCTGGTAGCATCCAATCCACAATGGCTAAATCTGGCGATGAGTCTCGCGCCAAGGTTAAACCAGCGATGCCATCATGGGCTACACTAACTTGGTATCCTTCGCTACTAAGTTCTAATTCGACAAATCGCGCCAGTTTGACTTCATCTTCCACTAAAAGGATATGTGCTGTCATATTTTTGTTCCTATTTGATTTGTGTACGGCTCTTATATAAGATGTAGCAAATTGCGAGACACTAAATATCTACAGAGCTTCTTCAAAAATCAAATATATAGTCCTATACATTCCGTTAAAACCATGATATAGTAATCGACGTTAATTGTATTAATAAAAGAAAAAACCAAACGTTAGCACTGAAATAATGTTTATTGAATTAAGCGATTTTGAATTCGCAGCCGCTTTAGAAGCAAATTGGTTAATTATCCGCCAAGAATTAGAGCAGCTGCAACCCCAAAATTTTACTGATTGGCCAGAAAAATTTATTTATAACCAAGGGTGGGAAGTTTTTGGACTTTATGCCTTCGGTCAAAAAATAGAAGATAATTGTCGATTATGCCCGGAAACAACTAAGTTAGTTGAAGCAATACCGGGTATGACGACAGCTGGGTTTTCTTCTTTGGCTCCTGAAACTCATATTGCTCCTCATTTTGGAGTTTCTAAAGCCGTGCTGCGCTGTCATTTAGGGGTGATTGTACCCGATGAATGTACTATTAGAGTAGATAAAGAAACCAGAAGTTATCAGGAAGGTAAATGCTTAATTTTTGATGATACATTTGAGCATGAAGTCTGGAATAAATCTGATAAAACTAGAATTGTTTTACTCATAGATTTTAATAAATCTGCATCAATGCTCACAGAAGCATTGGCAACCAATCAAGCTACTGATGAAGAGTATTGGTTAAATATTTTGTCTCAAACTAAAAGTTACTCCAAGTAATAATGTCAACTTGAAATAAGGGATGCATATAATGAAAAAACTGGTATTCAAGCCTTGGAGTGAGTGCAAACGACTCAACTAGCCACACTAGGCAAGCCTCGAACGTCGAGAGTTTGAGTATAGATCGACAATGATCGCAACAATTAAAAACAATAATTACTAAAACACTAGTAATACCTCAACTCTGCACCATTATCAGAAACATTTTCTGTTCATGGGTAATATCCTTTACTACAAACAAATAACTTACCTTGCACTTGCACAAAACTATCACATAAAACAAAGTAGATTATGCTTGATTTGTGTATACTAATACAATTCTCAATTATCCATAAATAGAAAGATTCTCAACTTCTTAGAGGAGTGGTTAAGAAGTAAAAAGTAAAAAGTAAAAAGATAATCCCCATAAATAAATTTAGGGGATTTAATAATGACGTATTATTTCTCTCTACGAGACGCAATCATGCGAACGCGCTACGCGTCTCGAAATAAATGTTTTTATTTTATTCCATAAATAAATTTAGTTGCTCTCAAACCATTTTTCTTTTTCTTTATTAGTGCCTTTTTACTTTTTACTTTTACCTTGTTCGGTAATCTGAAGCTTGCAATTTTCATAAATCAGATAGAACTGCTATGTGTAGGTAAACTGATTGTAAACGTACTCCCTTCCCCTAACTTTGATTGCACACTTACACTACCCCCCATACCTTCCACAAGTGTCTTGACAATAGATAAACCCAAACCACAGCCCCCTGTACTGTGAGAACGGGATTCATCTACGCGGTAAAATCTCTCAAATATCCGTGCTTGCTGTTGCAAAGGAATGCCATAGCCTTGATCGCAAATTTGAAGAATTGCCTTGTCTTCAAGTTGATTTAATTTTAAAGTTATATATGTATCAGCATCAGAATACTTGACAGCATTATCAATCAAATTTAATAGTACTTGTTTGAGGCGACTATAGTCTGTTTTTATCTCAATTGGGTAAATTTCTGACTCGATTGTAATTATGCGATCGCTATATTTTTTCGCCATCATGACAACTTCTTCAACCAAGTCATTCAGCACATAAGATTTAATTTGAAAATATAAGTAACCATTATCTGCTCGTGCTAAATCAAGTAAATCTTGTAGCAGGCGGATAGTACGTTCAGCTTCCGAGGCAGCAGTTTCTAAAGCTTCTTGTTGGGTTGGAGTTAAGTTATTCTGCCTTCGCAAGACGCTTTGCAAGTAACCATGTACAATTGTTAAGGGTGTACGTAATTCGTGAGAAACATTACTGACAAATTCTCGTTCTTGCTCCCAAGATTGGGAGAGGCGCGATAACAGCATAGTTAAGGTTTGAGCTAACTCTTTAACTTCACTGGGTGCATTATCAAGATATAGTTGTGCTTGTCCTAAATCTTCAGCCGAAATTACAGAAGCCATTTGATTTAGCTGACGTAGAGGTTGCAGAGAACGCTTAATATAAAGTGCGATCGCAGCAGTTAAAACAATAATTGCCAAAAAACTAGTAATACCTAAACTCTGCACCATTACCAAAAACATTTTCTGCTCACGGGTAATATCCTTTACTACAAATAATTCACCTAGTAACTTATCCTGTACTTGCACAGAACTACCACATAAAACAAAATAGCTTTGGTTCACTTTATAAACTTGTGGCTTAATCGGCATCTTAGTCAAGGACATTAACTCTGATACCGTAGCATCAGATAACAAATCTAAAGTGGTAGATTTTACTATAATTTTATTATCAGGACTTTTTAGCCATAATAATATGTTGGTATTTGCCAAGTTATTAATAGCCTTTTGCAAACCAGTTTTAGGTTGCATCATTTCACTATAAACTTGTACATCTTGCGGCAAGCGCTTGGCGATTTGTTCTATGTTATGCTTATGGCTATCGATCAAAATTTCTTGCATTTTCCAACTAGTCCACGTAGCAAGGCTACCTAATACCAAAGCCGAAAATGCAGCAATACCAATTGTGAGGCGTGACTGTAATGAAAATAGGTCTATATTTATCCAAGCTTTTATGATTTGCTTCACTGTTATGGTTGCGTTTTAGGTGTTGAAAAAGGCTGGATCAATAAACTACCCTTTAAACTTAGCAAATTCTTCTCTAAAAAGAATTTAAAATAATTAAATTAATTTGCGCTGAGAATTAGCTTAAAATTTATAATACTATCTGTAGATTATTTTTTTGAAAATAAAATCTTCGCTATTCAAAAGTGCGATCGCAAAACAAAGTTGCTGATGATTATCAGAAATTACAATAATACCATCTTCACTCTAATGCTAGACGTGATAACAAGCCTGATTATGGGTAAAATAGACATCTCCGAAAAAGAAAAAGACCCCACTTCCATTCCCTTTCAAGGGTAGGGGTTTAAAAATCTCGAAAATAATTGAGAATTTTCTCA
>CAZZZY010000165.1:0-10061 GCA_964658545.1 uncultured Acetobacteraceae bacterium
TTTGAATTTTGAATTGTTAAATGTTGTGCGGTGGTCATTGTAAAGACATTCTGTTTCTGGTGTTTGAGCAGAAAGCAGTAGCATAAGAAACTTCTATCGCAATCCTAAATGAGTTATGAACAAAAAGATGTCCGACTTCTTGAACAAGTCGGGCATCTGAGCCTCTCGGTGTTTACAAATCAAATAGGATTGCTATATTGTTGCTCTGTAAAGTCAACTCGATGGTGCGCTAGAAAAATCAATATTTGAGGAGTTTTTTGAAGCACTCAACCTTATGGCCAAAGTTCAGATAGTTATAAAAAAAGTTTTATGGAAAAATGATTTCCTGTTTCCAGGTGCAATATGGCTTGCCAGCCGAATATTCATCTGGACTGCCATGTTGCTGGTTGCGCCAAAGCTACCGTTACCAGCAGATGAATTTTTGCCCCATTTTCACTGGGGGATTTTTGATGCCTGGGATAGTATACATTATCGAGCGATCGCAACTTCTGGCTATGAATTTGCCAATGACGGCAAGCAACATAATCTGGCCTTCTTTCCCCTGTTCCCTTTAAGCATCTGGGTTTTGATGAAGTTCGGCTTACCGTTTGAATTAGCAGGGACGTTAGTCAACAACTTGGCATTTTTTGCAGCGCTTTACTGTTTATACTTTTGGGCCAAAGAACATTATGGCATCAATGCAGCGCATTGGGTAACATCTGTGGTTTCTTTGTATCCATCGTCCATGTTTACGGGGGTGATTTACACAGAGGGGCTATATTTGTTTTTGAGTACATCGGCTTTGCGGGCTTTCGATCAAAAGCAGTACGGCTGGACTGCGCTTTGGGGGGCGATGGCGACAGCAACACGTCCTACAGGTATGGCACTAATTCCAGCATTAGCGATCGCAGCGTGGAAAGAACGCCGACCGCCCATTGCCTATATAGCTGGTTTTATTACCGCCATTGGCATACTTCTGTTTAGTTTGTATTGTGCGATTTATTTTGGCGATCCTTTAGCTTTTATTGAAGCACAACGGGGATGGCGACCAACTCTGGGGTTTGATTGGCAGGGTTGGTTAAATATGCTTATGCAAATTGCAGTTGGCACAAAAAACTGGCAATATGGTTGGGTTCAAAACTCCTCTGGCGGGATTCAAGACCCTTGGTATCTCTTGTTGTTGGGCGTGATTGTTGCCAGTAGCTATCTTTTATGGCATTTCCGTCAACGTTTTAGTTCTGTAAAATTATTTTATGGCTTTTATCCTTTAGTCCTATTTTTGTTGCTTCTTGCAAGTGAACAGTGGATCAATAACTTGCTTAACTTGTTCATGGTCTTGGGTGGTGGCTATTTGTTATGGCGCTTACGCACACAACTGACCGTAGTTACAGTTATTTATGGCTTTTGCGGTATTGGTTTGCTGCTAGCTTCTGGAGGCACTATCTCCTTAAGCCGTCTTGCATACGGGATTGTGCCTTTGAATATAGCCATTGGTGTGCTACTATCTCGCCATCCTCGTCTGGGATATTTAATCTTGAGCGCTTTTGTGACATTACTAGCCAAAATAGCTGTAGGATTTGCCCAAGAGCATTGGGTTGGTTAGAGGTTTGATTCTTTATTGGTCAGAAGTTGAATTTAAATTTCCTAATGAATGTATCCAATCAAACGAAGATAGCCCTGGCTGCATTATTTGTCGGTGTAGGGGCCATATCTTTTGGCTCTATTTTCGTGAAATTGAGCGAAACTCAACTCAGCCCCAATACCACTGTATTTAATCGCTTGTGGCTTGCTAGTGTATTCTTTTTGCTCTGGCATGGATATAAGGCAATACGTCAGCGACTTTCCTTAGACAAACCTGGAGAACCGCAATCTTACACCAGCCAGGATCTCTGGCTATTGGGAAGTGCTGGGATCTTTTGGGGTGGCACTTTAGTCTTTTTGGCTTGGTCACTGACTCAAACTAGCGTTGCGATCTCTAGTGTTTTACATAATCTTGCCCCTATATTTACTAGCTTAGGGGTGTGGCTATTATTTCGTAAGAGTTTTGAGAGCCAATTCCTGATTGGGATGGTCATTGCTCTGGGAGGAGCGATCGCAATTGAATTTGAGGAACTGCAAATTGCCACAGACGAAGTTCAAGGGGGTTTTGCTGCGATCGTTTCGGCAATTTTCTTGAGTGTATACCTGCTTTTGGTAGAAAAATTACGAACCAAATTTTCTCCGGCTACAATTCAGTTGTGGATTTGTCTAATTAGTACCCTATTCATCTTCCCTATACTTTTGTTCACTCAAGATCAGCTTTTTCCGTCTACAGTCAGTGGGTGGCTTTGGGTCATTTTCCTAGCGCTGATCTGTCAAGTTTTAGGTCATGGGCTTTTGACTTATAGCCTTGCCAAGTTTTCCTCTGTGGTTGTCTCATTGGTGCATCTATTAGAGCCAGTATTTAGCGGCATTTTCGCTCTGATCATATTTTCAGAAAAATTAACTTTCTCGAATTGGGTAGGTTTTGCTGTAGTTTTAATGGGTCTATACTTAGCCGTATCTAGCCAACCTGCTTTTAATTTCCCATTCCAGGAATCAGTCACAACTATAGTTAACACTTTCGTTAAAAGTATGACGAGCAAACTGTCATTACTAAAGCAACAATTTTCTGAAACACCAGCTTTCTTAGGAACTGTCTCATTATTGTTTGCCCTAATTCCCATATCTTTAGCACCATCTCTGACCAAATTATGTCAACAAGAAATTGGTGCAAATGCTGTAGTATTTCATCGCAGTTGGATCGCTACAGTCGTCTTTGCACTGTGGAATGGAATTGAAGCTTTCCGCAGCCGGCAATCTGATAACCAACCTCTAGAACAGAAGCCTTTGACGATACAAGAATTAGGGCTGTTGTTAGCAATGGGAACTTCTGCCGGAACCTACCTTCTTTTATGGGCTTGGTCGCTGAGTCAAACTAGTGTTGCTAATGTAGCTTTACTATCTAATTTGAACTCCTTATTTGTTGCTTTGGCTGGGTATCTGTTATTTGGTCGCCGCTTCGATAACAGATTTGTGATTGGATTGATTATAGCCTTGGGGGGAGCGATCGCATTTGAAATCAATAAGGTGCAATTTGCAACTGATCAAATACTGGGTGATGCATTAGCATTGCTAACTGCGCTTTTCATGGCTACCTGTATGCTGCTGATAGAACGACTCCGAACCAGATTTAGCACCCCAACTATCATGCTGTGGCGCTGTGGAGTGACAACAATGTTTCTATTACCCGTCTTGCCATTCCTCGAAGATAGGCTATTCCCATATTCCTGGACGGGTTGGTTTTTCATCATTTTCCAAGCCCTCTTCTGCCAAGTCTTGGGTCAAGGACTTTTGGCTTATAGCCTCAGCAGAATCTCTGCAAGCGTTGTCGCCGTCACGCTTCTCCTCGAACCAGTCCTGGCTTCGATTTTTGCTTGGTTCATTTTTTCAGAACAGGTAGGTTTGTTTGACTGGGCGACTTTCGCCGTAGTTTTAGTAGGTATCTATCTAGCGCAATCTAGTCAATCTACTGTTCAAGTCACAAACGAAGACTCGTAGCACCTTTATCGTTCCTGGAGCGATAGTGATTCAAAGAGATAAAAAAGGCTGTAAATTATCTTAACTGTTAATAATTTGTTCCACAACCACAGAAACATCTGGGAATGCAAGTGGTTGAATTTTTCCGGTAGTTAATGTCAGTTTTGTCGCGTACTCTCCATCTAAGATTTCTCGAAACACTACCAGATGTAACTTTTTGAGATTGACAACCCAATATTCTAAAATACCGACTTGGGCATAGATTTTGTTTTTTGTCTCTAAATCTTTTTCTAAACTAGAGTTAGCGTACTCAATCAACCAGAAAATATTTTCTGGATAGGGATGATGCTGTCGATACTCGCGTCCCAAAGGTTGGACAATGGCGATATCTGGTTCTGGTTCTGAGTCGTTGGGTAGAGTAATTGGTTTAGCATGACGAATTTTAGCGCGTCCAGCCAATAACTTTGCTAGATAGTCACCAGCTTCACCACTGCTATAAGCATGGGGTTCACCTTCGGGCGACATTTCGACAATTTCTCCTTTGAGTAGTTCAACTTTGCGATCGCTCAAAATGCCAGCGTCAATCATGCGGTGATATTCGTCAATCGTCCACTTAGCAACAATCATAGTCATGACGATTGATTCCTCCTAATGATTCTTTATATTCTCCCATTTTAAAGGCACTTCAGGTCTGATTCAGAAGAAACGCAAGAAAATATGTGATAAAACTGATACACGGGCTGAGATGAAAACTTAGTAACTACAAAATGCAATTATGTTAAGAGCAATTTCGTTAGCGATCGCTAATAACTGATATAGGATTACTATTTGATTTTTGAACAACACGTAGGGTGTGTTATGGCGAAGCGTAACGCACCATTTTCAAGGGTTTGGTGCGTTAGACTAAAGTCATAACGCACCCTACAAATACTTAATTTTTTTCAGAAATCAAACCGGATTCCTATACAATTCATCAATTATTACTAAACCGCCCTCGATAAACTGTATGACAAGTTCATACCCATCAAGTAAAGTAGTTCCTAGTAAAGGTCGCTTTCCTGTTGCAAGTACATTCACTTCCCGTTCTTATCCATTCCAAATAATGTTACCTTGATGTACTGGCAAGATTACATTACTATTGTCAGCTAAATTTGTATACATTTCATACACGAAAGGGAAACCCAGTAGAGTAACTGCTGCTGGAGGCAGAGAAAGAAACTCTGTAAAACCTGTATCGATAACAAATTCAATAGTAAAATCTGGTTTATTTGTAAGTCTAAATATGATATTAACTGTTGCGCGTCCGTTCTTGACAATACCAGAAATCACCGATAATCGCGCTCCATGTCACCACTGAAGGAAACAGCGACTTTATAACCAATGCGAATACCAAAAAGTCGAGCTAATGGGTTTTTATTACGTAAATATCGTCCCGATTCTAAGCCTGTTTTATCAATTGCATATTCACCTGTTTCTATATCGATAATCACCATTTTACCGATGTTTTCTTCTCGTTCTACTTGTTGACGAATGCTATTTTCGTATAATTCTTTCGCGCGTCGTCCAACTTCTTCGCGGCTTAAAAGTATGCTTTGCACGTTCTTGCTCCTTGCTGTTATTTTTTCGCGTTTGCAGTTCATGTTAAGGAATAGGTTGTCTTTGGGTTAGTCTTCGTTGAAATAAGACTCCACATCCATACGATCATGCAAAATACGAATAATATCGATAGTTTCATTGGTTTCCTGATAAAAGATCAAATGTCGTCCGATGTGGTACTTGCGATATCCTGAGCGAATATCATCACAAGTACGTCCCCTGTGTGGCTCTCGTGCCAAGAGATGAAAGCAATCGTCCAAGATAGCAAGATAACGGTTTCTCTGCTCAGTTCCCCATGTTTTTTGGGTGTAGCGACCGATTGATAGCAAGTCTTGAGTGGCTAATTCAGTAAGGCGAAATGCTGACATCCGCTATTCACGGTCAAGTTCTGCAAGCAATCCTGAGAGAGAATAGTCAGCAAATCCGCTGTTTTCCCCGTCTGTCAATGCTCGTTGCAAAGCGGCAAGTCTTATTTCTCGCTCTTCTAAAAGGCGCAGTCCCGCTCGAATCGCTTCACTGGCACTGGCAAAACGACCTCTGTCAACTTGATTGGCGATAAACGCTTCAAAATGCTCACCTAATGTAACACTTGTATTTTTTTGCATACAATTTCCTCATGTATAATACCAATATATAATATTTTTGCGAAAGGCGATCGCATCCTTCATAGTGCTGCATTCTAAGTCTTTGGGTAGGGTAATTGGTTTAGCTGTGTAGCAGGTTGACAAAGCGGTACAAGGGTATCATCCTAGAGTGTTTAGAGGGTAAACCCTATGAGTAACTATATTAAGAGTCTATGGTAACAGCACAACCTATCACTATTGATTTGTTTGCTGGGGCTGGCGGCTTTGGTCTGGGTTTCGAGATGGCAGGTTTCTCTGTTCCTCTATCCGTTGAGATTGATACCTGGGCTTGTGATACACTGCGCCATAACCGCCCTAATATGACAGTTATTCAACAAGATATCCGTGATTTAAACACTGCAAGTAGCGTTAAGGATATTTGTCTCTTCAAACCGGATATTGTTATTGGTGGGCCTCCATGTCAAGGCTTTAGTATTGCCGGCCCAGCACAAAAAGATCCTAAAGACCCTAGAAATAGTCTATTCATTAACTTTGCTGAGTGGATCTTTTTTCTCAAACCTCAAGCTTTTGTAATGGAGAATGTTAAAGGTTTACTTTCGCGCCAAAATATTGAAGGTAGAAATGTAATACATATCATTAAAGAAACTTTTGAGAATCTCGGATATTTTGTAGAAATATGGTCATTAAATGCTGCTGAATATGGTGTGCCGCAAATTAGGGAGCGTATTTTTATTGTGGGAAATAAAACAGGAAAAGAATTAGGTACTCCTCCAAAAACACACTCCTTAGATTTATTGCATATCAATAGCTCTCAATTATCAATATTTGCCTGTATGGGTTTACTTCCTGCCATGAGCTTGTGGGATGCTATATCAGATTTACCACCACTGAATGCACGTGAGGGTGAAGAAGAACAACCTTACATTTCAGAACCTCTCAATAACTATCAAAGCTGGATCAGGAATGGCAGTAGAACACTTTATAATCATGTTGCAATGGATCATTCCCAGAGGCTCGTAGAACGCTTCAAACATATTAAATGGGGTGAATCAAGTTCAGATGCACCAAAAGAACATGGGGCGAGACGACGTAGTGGAAATGGTGAGTTATCTGAGATAAGTTATGACCAAAATAACCGACGTTTAAATCCATATAAACCATCACACACAATAGCCGCTTCGTTTTACGCCAATTTTCTTCATCCTTTCCAGCATCGTAATTTGACAGCCCGTGAAGGCGCACGTGTCCAATCTTTTCCTGACACTTATCGTTTTCTAGGGAAGAAGACTGTTGTATCTCACAAGTTATTACATCGGGAAGAGAGATTCGACGAGAAGTTTCTTTGCCAGTACAATCAGGTAGGTAATGCTGTACCACCTCTTCTTGCTAAAGCGATCGCACTTCATCTTCAAGATAAATTACAGCTATGCCCAAAAGCGATCGGAACCCTTTAGTTCACGGCTCTAATCTTGAACAAAAGGAGAATCACCGCACAAAATATAGAGATGTTGAGAGTAAAAAATATCTCAGTGAGATTAAAACTGAGTATGATAAGTGGCGTTCCGCTAATTTCCAATTAGTTGGGCCGACATCAACACCTACTGTGAATATGGGTACCACAGAGACGCAGAGTACACAGAGAGAAAAAAAACGCTTAACCCAAGCGTATTGTCTTATATGTCAATACGGTTCAGTTAAGGCTAAAACTCTCATTTTTTTAACGTAGACGCGGAGCGGCTTCCCGCAGGGTACCGCCAAGAACGCCAAGGACGCAAAGAGAAGAAAGAAATGCTTAACTGAACTGTATTGTCTTATATGTTTGACAACAAAAAAACGGTAGAGCAATAAATACTCTACCGTTTTTTAATTTTCTATTTGAGACTTAAATCCCAAACCCTAAATCTTACTCAACACCTTGGGGTAACAATTCCCGACGCTGTTGAGAACTAACTTGCACAATGCCATTTTCATCCACATCAACAAGGGCTGTATCGCCATCTTTGATACGACCAGACAGAATTTCTTCTGCTAGGCTATCTTCCAACAGGCGCATAATTGCCCGACGTAATGGCCTTGCGCCATAGCTGGGACTGTAACCTTCTTGGATTAAACGATCCTTGAAGCGCTCGGTGACTTCTAAGGTGATGCCCTTTTCCGTCAGACGACCGAATACTTCCTTGAGCATAATTTCGGCGATTTGGGTCACTTCCGGCTTGCTCAACTGACGGAAGACGATAATTTCATCGAGTCGGTTGAGGAACTCTGGACGGAAGTACTGCTTGAGTTCTTCGTTGACCAAAGAGCGAATCCGGTTGTAAGTTGACTCGCTGGCATCTTCGGAGAATTCAAAGCCGATACCGCTACCGCCTTTTTCAATTACCTTAGAACCAATATTGGAAGTTAAAATCAACAAGGTGTTCTTGAAGTCTACCGTGCGCCCTTTGGCATCAGTTAACCGACCGTCTTCTAAAATTTGCAGCAGCATATTGAAGACATCGGGGTGGGCTTTTTCGATTTCGTCGAACAATACCACGGTGTAAGGACGCCGCCGCACGGCTTCGGTTAGCTGACCACCTTCGTTATAGCCAACATAACCTGGAGGGGAACCAATCAGCTTGCTGACGGTGTGACGCTCCATGTATTCGGACATATCTAAGCGGATCATCGCTTCTTCGGAACCGAAGAAGTAAGCAGCCAAGGACTTCGCTAACTCGGTTTTACCTACACCAGTAGGCCCAGAGAAGACAAAGCTAGCTATGGGTCGGTTGGGGTTCTTCAAACCGACACGAGCGCGACGGATTGCTCGTGAAACTGCTTTCACAGCTTCATCTTGACCGATTAAACGCTGGTGCAAGGTATCTTCCATGTGCAGCAGCTTTTCAGATTCAGATTCGGTGAGTTTGTTCACCGGTACCCCAGTCCAAGAAGCGACAATATGGGCAATGTCTTCTTCTGTAACTACAGGTTCTTCGCCTTCTGTGCCTGTTGCATTGGTCTTGCTTTGAGCGATCGCCCGGATTTCGGCTTTGATTTCCATTTCGCGATCGCGCAATTCCCCAGCTTTGTCGAAGTCTTGAGAGCGCACCGCGTCATCTTTTTCTTTTAATATCTGACGCAGTTCTTTGTCTAACTCTTTGGCTGCGGGTGGCAATTGGGAGTTAATCAAGCGCACTCTAGAACCAGCTTCATCAACTAAATCGATGGCTTTATCTGGGAGGAAGCGATCGCTAATGTAACGGTCTGATAATTTCGCCGCCGCTACTAATGCTTCGTCAGAGATTTTCAATTTATGGTGTTGCTCGTAGCGTTCGCGCAGACCATATAAAATTTCAATTGTTTCATCAACTGTCGGTTCCCCAACCATCACTGGTTGGAAACGCCGCTCTAGGGCTGCATCTCGCTCGATGTGCTTCCGGTATTCATCTAAGGTTGTAGCACCGATGCACTGCAACTCACCTCTGGCCAAAGCTGGCTTGAGGATATTTGCTGCGTCAATCGCACCTTCTGCCGCACCTGCACCAATTAGGGTGTGTACCTCATCAATCACGAGAATGACATTACCCGCAGAGCGGATTTCATCCATGATTTTTTTCAAACGTTCTTCAAATTCACCCCGATACTTGGTTCCTGCTACGAGCAAACCAATATCTAGTGTGACGACGCGTTTATCTTCCAGGATGTCAGGGACATCTTTAGTGGCAATGCGGGAAGCTAAACCTTCCGCGATCGCTGTTTTACCAACCCCTGGTTCCCCAATCAGCACTGGGTTATTTTTAGTTCGGCGACCCAATATCTGAATCACCCGCTCAATTTCCTTGGCGCGTCCCACCACCGGATCGAGCTTATTGTCTATTGCCATTTGGGTCAGGTTTGAGCCAAATTCATCCAGAGTTGGGGTTTTTGTACGTCCAGATGAGCCGCCTGGTGAAACTTCGGCAGTTTCGCCCAACATGCGGATGACTTGGGTTCTTACCTTAGATAGATCCACACCGAGGTTTTCTAGCACCCTGGCTGCGACACCTTCCCCTTCGCGGATTAGGCCCAACAGCAGATGCTCGGTGCCAATGTAGTTATGCCCCAGTTGGCGTGCTTCTTCCAAGGAGAGTTCTAAAACTCGCTTTGCCCGTGGCGTAAACGGAATTTCCACGGCAACAAAGCCTGATCCCCGTCCGATAATTTTTTCAACTTCAATTCGGGCATCTTTGAGATTGACACCCATTGATTTCAGCACCTTGGCGGCTACACCAGTGCCTTCGCCAATCAGACCCAGGAGGATCTGCTCGGTTCCGACAAAGTTGTGACCTAAACGGCGGGCCTCTTCTTGGGCCAGCATGATTACCTTAA
>CAZZZY010000166.1:0-10032 GCA_964658545.1 uncultured Acetobacteraceae bacterium
CTTGTGCTAGCCATGACAGAAAGCGCAAACCTTCAAGGGCGTTACTTTTGCCTGCCGCATTGGCTCCGATTAGTACGGTTAGCGATCCAAGGGGCAATCGGCCCTTCGACAGGCTCAGGGTATCACTTGTACTGTAACTTTTGAAGTTGGCGAGGGTAAATTCGGTTAGCATGGCGTTCATGTCATAATTCTCCTCGGAATGCACGGTGTTGAAGGGAGGCGAAGAGGGCATCGAGTTCTGACAGTGAGGCGCGGTGTGCTGCTTTGATTTTTTCTACAGCTTCGACGCGACGGGCAAATTCTTGTTGTAGAGAGATGGGTGGGAGCGGTAAAGTGATCTGTGCCAGTTGCTTTGAACTAATCCCACGCGCCGCACTTCCTGTTGATCGCTGCAAGATATCTGCTTGGAAAGTTTTGGTAAGAATCACTTGAAGCAAGTAATCTGAACAAATACCTTCTTTTGGCTGTAGCGCAATCAGTCGTTGAGCGAGTGCAACCTTATCGAAATGAGGTAGTTTCGCAGCACTTCCCAATGTGTGTCCCTCAGTGGTGAATAGCACATCTCCTGTGCGTGGTATCCCTCTCCTCATCCAACTATCATATTCATTGACAGGAATAAATTCTTGCGGTTCATTTTCAAACCAACCGCGTTTGATATTCCTAGCAGTCACGAGGCGAAGACCACTGCTTTGCTTATTTGGAGAAATTCCTCTGTAGTCGATGAATTTAGTTACGTCACTGAGTTGAACAGACGGAAATCTTTCAGCAGCATTAACGATTGAGCCGAACATTTCTATGAAGATGGCTTGGGTGAGGGTGTCGAGTTGTGCGATCGCTTCCCGACGTTTATACCTGAGTTCTTCGGCGCGATCGAGTACCTCTGCAATCCGCCTCTGTTCTTCAAAAGAAGGTAGAGGAATTTCAACTCTAGATACAATGGTTTTAGAAACCTCTTTGAATGTTGCACCGTTACCAAGACTCTCTAAATAAGCACGATTTTTTCGCAACCAATGATATAAAAACTTAGCGTAAACTCTATTGTCCTTTGGTACAAAGCTTTTAAACCCTTGATTTGTTGCCATCGGTACAGTGTTAACTGCAACGTGTCCTATAGGTGCGCGGGAACTGAACAATACAGAATTACTAGGAAGAATCGTAGCTCCACAGCTATCTAAACCTGATTGTGTTAGTTTGCGTGGAGTATCAGAAATATAAGCTCCATCAAGTTGACTCAAATCTTTAGGAGTCGCCCAACAGATACTACCATTCCAAAAAGATTCAACATTAGTGCTTGGAGTTGACCCCGAAATGATTTCGCAGCAATCACCAAGCTTAGTTTTACACCAGCTAATCATCCCAGCATCTCCTCCAACTCCTTCATCACAACTGCTTTTAATGATGGTAAAGAATGCTGAACCGTTGCCCATACCACTGCAACATCAACCTGCCAATATTCATGCACCAGCATATCCTTCATACCTGCTATAGATTTCCAAGGTATATCTGGATACTGTTCACGGCGCTCATTAGGAATTTTTTTAACAGCTTCCCCAATAACTTCTAAAAGCTTCACCACCGCCAAAGTTTTCTCTCTGTTTGACTCAAAAGCTTCAAAACTAACACCACTTATAAAAAGTTCAATTTCCGTAATAGCATCTAGAATATCTTGTAAAAATTCTGTATAGCTTCGTTTCATATATAAATTGCCTCAGCCAAAACGCGATCGCGAATCCGGGGCTTAAGCCCGTTCTTAGTGACAATATCTACCTTCAACCCAAAAAGCTGACTTAAATAATCCCTAAGTTCCACCAACATAATAAAAGTAGGTGCTGTTTTATAATCAACCAGAATATCAACATCACTCAATTCTGTCTGCTCTCCCCTTGCATAAGAGCCAAAGATACCGATTTCTGTAATTTGATAAATTTCACAGAGAGATTGCTTTTGTAGTGATAAGACTTGTCGAAGTTCATCAAACGTTTTCATAACATTTCATCCTTGCAAAACTTCAGCCGCAGTCAATTTAAGATTAACAAACACAATTATCCCAGCAACCCCTCCAATCTCTCCATCCCCTGCTGAATCTCGACTTCCAGCTTTGCTAAATTAGCAAGGATATCTTTGGGTGTGCGGTGTTCTACCTCTTCATGCACCACTTCCTTATGTGGCGCGGCGTGCGAAACTGCCCATTTTGTCCAGCCGAGGCAATCTTGCCCAACATATATTCGTAGAGGTCGCCTTTGGTGTCCCGGTCTTCCATCGGTACACCATCTAGCAAATCCACCACCTTAGACAGAAGCGCCGGAGTAGGAATCGTGAAACGGGCATCCTTCATGTGATGCGCGTAAGTCGAATCATCCCCACCCAAAGTCCGCAGGAAAGGGAAAACATGATTATTGACTACAGCAAACATCTCCGGCGCTGCAAAGTGCTTGAACCTCGACCAACGCAAATCATCGTAGTCACGTTTTTTGATATCTAGTCCCTCTTGGAAAATCCCCTCTGGGAAAATCCGCCGTTCCATTGGTCGCTTGAGTCGGTTAGCTTTGTTTTCTTCTAGGGTATGCAGGTCATCGAGGCGACGTAGAAACAGCAGGTAAGTAATCTGCTCAATGACTTCGAGGGGATTGGAGATACCACCCGACCAGAAGGAATCCCAGATTTTATCTATTTGACTTTTAATTTCCCCTGAGATCATTTGTGTTTGTCTTATCCGGTAGAGTGCAGGTAACTAGATGAGCAGCGCAGTCTCACATTTTATACTCGATAATCATTGCAAGCAATGGGCAATCATAGAGATTGAGCAGCTTAAATAATAAAATATTTCGTACTGGGAGTATGACTCCGTTACCCGAAACGTTTCGGGTAATTTTCCCTTTAGCTTCATTTGGGAAGTTCGACAACTTCAACAAGTACAATCGAGCGAATCATGCTAGTCTTTGTCTAACATTATTATCTGGCATTTACCCCTCATCAGCCATCAAAGCTTCCAACTCTTTCAACAAAGATTCTAGTTTCTTCTGCTTCTGGGGATTGTCCCACACCTTTGACTTTTTCGCTTGCTTGTATGTAGCTTCTAAACGACTTTGCAGTGGTGGAGGTGTGACAGATGGTTGTTTAGCTTTGACCTGCCGTTGAATTTCTGAAAGGGGCAAAGAGAGCGAAATTGCCGCTTCTAGGAGTTCAGTCCTTTCTTCTTTTGATGTCAGCTTGGCAATCTCCTTGCCCTTGGTGTACTCAATTTGTCCAGCACGCAGGGCTGATAAAATATCCTCTGGCAGTTTCAACAGTGGTAGTCGGGTGCGGACAAATGATTGCCAGCTAATCTTTCCCAATTCCGCGAACACTTTTTCGACTATTTCCGCCTCGGAATTACCCGAAACGTTTCGGGTAATTTTTCCTTTGGCTTCATTGTCCATTCTGTAGAGTACAGAAGACACTTGTGCTGTCTCGCATCCCAATCGCAGCGCCAACAGTTGCAAGGTTCCTTCAGTTTCTTCAACTGGGTTTAAGTCCTCCCGTTGGAGATTCTCAGTCAGGGCATACTGTACCGCCTGCTCATCTGACATCTCCCGCACGTTTACAGGCACTGACGTTAAAGCTGCTGTTTGTGCTGCCCGATATCTGCGCTCTCCTGCCACTAATTCATACTTATCCCCCGCAGGTCTGACCAAAAGGGGCTGGAGGATGCCGTTTTGCTTTACCGATTCCACCAAGGATTGCATCGCTTGGGGGTCAAAATAACGCCGAGGTTGAGTAGCAGGAAGAACAATCTTATCCAATTGCACTGTAGAAGAAGTCAACTCATCATCATCTTTGAACAGTGCGACGTTCTTGAGTTTGCTTCTATCAGCAGGTGGTTGGGTGGCGCGTCTGGGACTCATTTATATCTCCTCCATTGCTTGTGCTATCTCATCAAAAATGCGGAGAATAGCAGGATTTTTATTAGGGCATAATGCTAAAGGTTTACCATATTCAGCTGCTTCGGCCACAGATGTAGCGCGAGGTAGGGGGGGAAATATCCTTGCTAAACTTGACAGTTGCTCATGAATTGATTCAAGAGTTCTCTGGTCTAGGGAATTAGCAGCAGAGTACATTGTCGGGAAAAATCCCGCTATCTTCAGAGAGCGATTCAGCTTGCGCTGCACTCTTGCCAATGTTTTCAACAGCGAGTCTGTTCCCTTCAATGCTTTGAACTGACACTGAATGGGGACTAAAACATGAGTCGAGGCAACTAGGCTAATTTGACTAAGAATTCCCAAACTGGGAGGACAGTCAATCAAAATAAAATCGTAGTTGTCCAATTCAGGAGCAAGTACCTCTTTGAGTCGAAATTCTCTCAATTCAGCAAATATCAATTCTTGTTCGGCATTAGCTAGCAAAATGTTGGCAGGAGCCAAGTCCATGCCGTCCAAGTCCCGATGAATGGGAATGGGTTCATCTGACTCTGACACCAAAGCATCGTAAATAGTTTTTGACAAATCAGCCGCTTCCAACCCCATAAACGTTGTCAGAGAAGCTTGGGGGTCTATGTCTATCAACAGTACCCGATGACGGCGTATAGAAAGGTGATAGCCAAGATTGTGGGTTGTCGTCGATTTGGCAACACCACCCGCTTGATTGAAGAGTGAGATTATCTTGGTCAATTTCACCGCCAGCACATGACACTGGACAAAATATACCCCATTGTGCAAAATTATGGGCAGTTTTAAGAAATGCGATCGCAATTAAAGGCATCACCGTGCCAAAAAAGGTTTTTTGTACGCTAAGGAATTTTCAAGTGCCTGAAACGACGATTTTTCGTTCAAACTAGATTGAAACTGGCAGCAAAGACCATAGGTCTTTGCTATATCTACGCCTATTTGTGTCAGCCGTGAATTTTCTGTCTAGCTTAATGTTTGTAACCAGGAAGCACCCGTGAGATTGGTATCGACTGTAGCTAAGGTCAACTGGTGGTAAACTGCGGTAGCTGCAATAAATCGATCGCCTGGGTCTTGATGTGGTAGCTCAATCTGACGGCTTAAAATAGCGATGTGGCGGTTAAGTGGAGCTTCACGAATTTCTAGCGTATTTAAGGCTAAATCGACCCATGCAACTGGATTAGGCTGTAAAGATAGTCGTCCTTTTTCTGCTAAAAGTAGCGTTTCCCAGATACTAATTGGACTGAGCCAAAGTTCGGTTGTTGCTGCTGCAATAGTGGTTTGAAGCCCAGGAGATAGGCGTTCGTTACCCAGCAAATACCAAAGCCAGATATGGGTATCAAGTAAGAGCTTCACTGGAGTGCTTCCCATGTGGTAGCAGGGATTACTGGAACAATCACGTCTCCCAATATTTCGCCGCTATCCTTCATTGCTCCAAATGCTGGGCGCTGGGGTTGAGGAGTGGCAGGATAAATAATGACTAATGGTTCCCCCTCATGGGTGACGGTTAAGGGTGTTTTAGTGCGTTGTATTTCTGCAAATATTTGTTGGAGCGTTTCGGGTAATTCGCTGGTAGCAATGTGTTCCATAATATGGTTCAGCCCTTCTGGTTCGGGATTCGTTTTTGGTAGGTGCGGCGTTTGCTGCTAATGGGGGAGCTTTCTGACTTCTATTTTATAGACTGGCGCTTGAAAACTTTGGCGATTAATAACTGCCGATTAGTCTCGTCTTCCCGGTTAATAATTCTTGCATCATGCATCGTTCTGTGTCTGATTTACCATTAATACCTGAAAACATCGAAGAAGCAAACGCATTAGAATTGCTCTCTTGGGTGGATGGCATGAGAGTGACCGAGCCACTAGCAGCTAACTTTTCGTTTCCCCATCAATCCAACCCATCCATCAATAATTCAGACATCTCCAGTTGATCACGATTGCGGTTGTCGTCGTAAATTTGGAGCGTGTTTAATTTAGCGTGTCTGCTAAGTTTCTGGGCTTTGCGGACATTGCCATCGGTTTTTTCTAGTACAGCAGTAATCGCACTGTGGCGGCAACGGTGCGGACTCATGTGTTTTTCAACACCAGCCCGTTTAAATAAGCGTTTAACTATTTTATAAATGCCATCCCCGGTTAGGCGGTGTCCAGAATTTTGGAAGTCCACCGAGGTAAACAATGGGCGGGACAAAGACATATCGCCACCACGGGCAATCAGCCAGTCACTAATCGCTATCACAGTGAATTTTGGCAGATTGACTGTCACTCGTACTTGCTTGCCCTTTCCCAAAATTGATAGCGTCCCTCTAGATGCGTCAAAATGTCTTACATCTAAGGTGCTAATCTCATTTCTCCTCAAAGCATTGCCCCACAGTAGCAGCAGCAAAGCATAGTCCCGTTTCCCTACCTTAGTCGAGCGATCGCACCCCTTAATGACTGTCAAAAATTCCTCGCCTGTACAACCGCTAGTGTCGCGGTAGGACTGCACTGGGATGCTGTCCACATCCACAGCATAGTTGCATACACCCAGCTTTCGGCCAAAAGCAACCAGAGATTTAATTGCAGCCAGTCGGCGGTTAATCGTGTTAGGTGCTAGGGAAGCTTCATTGAGTATGGCTCTGTATTTAGTAACTACCAGGGTAGCCTTGTGTCCCTCCAGATGCAAAAACTCCAGGATAGAATCGCGCCCTGGTGCAAGCCCAGTCATGCGAGTAAAAAAATCATTGATATCCTTGCGGTATGCCCTGCGGGTTCCCTCACTGTTTTTGGATTTCAGCAGTTCCTCCAACACATCGGGATCTGAGTCAATGGAGCCAGCAAAGTATGCCTCAATTTTGGCATTGAGGGCATTTTCTAATTTTTGGACTACAACTAACTCGACGGATTCTGTATCTTTGCTCATGATCCCACCCCGGCTGCGGTATCGAGAATGGCTCTTTCCAATACCAACAACATTATCCAGCTGCATGGGCCTGGATGATTTTAAAATTGGTTCTACTATCAATACTTGTCGGGTTTTGGGGAAAAGGGGAAGGGGAAAGGGGAAAGAAAAAACCTTTAACCTTTACCCTTTAACCTTTTCCCAAAACCCAATTCCGAGTTAAAAATCCTTAACCGAGCAGTATTGGTTCTACTATTACTTGTTTTGGGCGATCGCGGATCAAATCTGGAAAGGTGTAACTGTTGTTTGTAGTTGTGAGAGGATACTCTGAAAAAATTGAGATGTAGTAAACTGCTCTTAGACAAAGGCTGTGTACAAGAATTGGCGGCACTGTGAAAAAAATCCTGATATTGTCGGCTAATCCTACAGATACGGGGAGACTGCGCCTTGATGAAGAAGTCAGAGAAATTCAGGCAGGGTTGGAGCGTGCCAAAATTCGGGAGCAGTTTGAAATTATCACGAAATGGGCAGTACGTCCAGATGATTTACGCCGCGCCCTTCTAGATCATAATCCTGAGATTATTCATTTTTCTGGACATGGGGGAGGAACTCAAGGTTTAGCTCTTGAAGATCACGTGGGGAAAATGCAACTGGTGAGTAGTGAATCACTCTCAACGTTGTTTTCTTTATTTCAAGGGATTGAGTGTGTATTATTAAATGCCTGTTACAGCGAGGCACAAGCAGAGGCAATTCACCAACATATTAATTATGTTGTGGGCATGAATCAAGCAATCGGAGATCAGGCAGCAATTAAGTTTGCTGTAGGATTTTATGATGCACTCGGCGCTGGAAGATTCTACCAAGATGCTTACAAATTTGGTTGTGTATCTATTGCCTTAGAGAATATCCCAGAATCAGCAACACCAGTCCTCAAACATCGAGATCACCCAATTCATCTTGAGCAAAGATTACAAACGAAACGTGTCTTCATCAGTTACAAGCGTAACAACCAGAATGCAGAAGCCGATGAGTCAGTAGCGCTACAAGTCTTTCAGGCACTAGCACAGCAGCATCAGGTATTTATTGACCAAACAATGTTAGTGGGTACACGTTGGGCTGAACGGATTGAAACAGAAATCCGCCAAGCAGATTTTCTGATCACCTTCTTGTCAGGACAGTCAGTTTATAGCGAGATGGTAGAGGCAGAAATTAGGATGGCGCATAACTTAGGGCAATTACAAGGAGGGAAACCCGTAATTCTGCCAGTCCGGTTGGCATATCGGGAGCCGTTTCAGTATCCTTTGAGTGCTTACTTAAATGATATTAACTGGGCATTTTGGCAAGGAATGGAGGATACACCGCGCCTGATTGCCGAATTAAATCAGGCTATTTGTGGCGGTCAGTTAAGTATCGGTGCAATACAAGCAAAAGCTGACATCCTCCAGAGTAACCCTTTACCATCATTGCCACGACCTTTGCCTTCTGCACAGCCAGTTTCGCTGGAAATGCCCGAAGGGACGATGGACTGTGAATCGAAATTTTACGTGGAACGGTCATCAGATCCACTTGCCCTAGAAGCAATTAAGCGACAGGGTGTGACTATCACTATTAAAGGCCCTCGGCAGATGGGCAAAAGTTCCTTATTAATTCGGACTATTGAGACTGCTGTAACAGCAAGTAAACGGGTGGCATTTCTGGATTTTCAATTGTTTGACAAAGCCACTTTAAATAATGCTGACAGCTTCTTTCGGCAGTTTTGCTCTTGGCTAACCCTGGAACTAGAAATGGCAGATAAAGTAGATGAGTATTGGCAGATGCCTTTAGGTAATAGCCAACGTTGTACTCGCTATGTAGGGCGATATATCCTGAAGGATTTTGGCAAGCCTTTAGTGTTGGCAATGGATGAAGTCGAAAGTGTTTTTGATAGCGAATTTCGTTCTGATTTCTTTGGGATGCTCAGAAGCTGGCACAATAGCCGTGCCACAACTCCCATCTGGAAAAAGCTAGATTTAGCACTGGTAACATCCACTGAACCTTACCAGTTAATTGATAATCTCAACCAATCACCTTTTAATGTGGGAGTGGTCATCGATTTAGAAGATTTTACAGCAGAGCAGGTAGCCAACCTCAACCACCTTCATGGTTCTCCCTTCAACCTCAACGAAGAACGACAATTAATCAGATTACTGGGAGGACATCCTTATTTAGTCAGGCTGGCACTTTACTCAGTTGCTAGCGGGCGCCTCTCTAGCAGTGAACTGTTTGCTAATGCTACTGCTGATAATGGCCCCTTTGGTAATCACCTGCGTAACCATCTGTTCCGGTTGCATAACAAAACCGAATTAGTGCAAGGAATGCTGCAAGTGATTCACCAGAACAACTGTAAAGATGAGCGTGTTTTCTTTCGTTTGCGGGGTGCAGGTTTGGTGCATCGAGAAAAGCTGGTAGTAATGCCCCGTTGTCAACTTTATGCGGAGTATTTCCGGGAGAACCTACGTGGTTGAATCAAGCATTTACACTGTTGGCGGAACTGTGCAGGCTGGTGGTGGGATTTATCTGACCCGTCAGGCAGATATGGAGTTACTGAATTTATGTCAGACAGCAACTTTTGCCTATGTTCTCACACCGCGTCAGATGGGTAAGTCTAGTTTGATGGTACGCACGGCTGAGAAACTCAAGGAGGAAGAGATTAGTTCGGTAGTGGTTGACCTGCAAGAGTTAGGGGCGCAAGTCACAGCCGAACAGTGGTATTTTGGAATTTTGGTGAAGTTGGAAGACCAACTGATGCTGAATACAGATGTGGTGAGTTGGTGGCAAGCACACACGTATCTAGGGGTGTCACAACGAATAACGTTAAGTGATCACGGGACGGTGAATCTGTGGAATCTCCAGGGGCAGCTACTCCAAACCCTCAAAGTCGATAGCAGTGAGGTCAATAGCGTGGCATTTAGCCCCGACGGTAAAACCATTGCCTCCGCCAGTGATGACAATACGGTGAAGCTGTGGAATCTCCAGGGGCAGCTACTCCAAACCCTCAAAGGCCATAGCGGTAGGGTCTTGGGCGTGGCATTTAGCCCCGATGGTAAAACCATTGCCTCCGCCAGTGATGACAATACGGTGAAGCTGTGGAATCTCCAGGGGCAGCTACTCCAAACCCTCAAAGGCCATAGCAGTCAGGTCTATAGCGTGGCATTTAGCCCCGACGGTAAAACCATTGCCTCCGCAAGTGATGACGGGA
>CAZZZY010000167.1:0-10022 GCA_964658545.1 uncultured Acetobacteraceae bacterium
AAGTTGTCACCACCTGTCCACAGCGATCGCAACAGGCGCTCCGTTGAAAAATTCAGTTTTATTCGGCAAGACTGGCTGCTACCCGCTCCCTATCCCCACCATATCAGTAGATTGAGGTGGGGACTTTTGCGTTACGTTAACTTCCGACTGCAACTGCTTGTCGCTCTCGCCGTGCCACTTCTGTACGTACCAGAGGAATGACATCACGCCCATAATCAATCGCATCCTGTAGAGGATCGAAGCCCCGAATCAACAAGGTAGTCACACCTGCATCATAGTAATCAACTAAAGCCTCAGCGACTTGTTCTGGTGTGCCCACTAGAGCTGTCGTGTTGCCAGCTGCACCAGTAGCTGCGGCAATTGGTGTCCACAGACGCTTATCATAGACTTCATTCTTTGCCGCAAAGTCCAGTAACCGTTGTGAACCTACTGCCTCTGGTCTAGCTACGGAAGCGACTTTCACCCCTCCCCGCAGTTCTTGAATCCGTGCCAAAATATTGTGCGCCTTCTCCCAAGCCTGTTGCTCTGTTGCACCGAGAATCGGTCTGAGGGAGACACTGAAACGGATAGAACGACCAGGTGGTAGGGCAGCACGAACCTCTGCTATCCGTTCTTTTACTGCGGCGATCGGTTCACCCCACAAGGCATAAACATTACTGTGCTTGGCTCCTACCTGTACTGCTGCCCCAGATGCACCACCAAAGTAAAGCGGGATGTGGGGTTTTTGCAGGGGCTTAATTGCAGAGTAAGCATCCTTGACGTGGTAAAATTCTCCCTCAAAATCAAAGGGAGTATCGCTTGTCCAGATGCGGCGGACAATTTCTAGGTACTCATCGGTGCGGCGGTAGCGGTTATCATGATCTAGCCAGTCACCATCCCGTTGCTGATCAGCGTCACTACCGCCAGTGATGATATGCACTGCTATCCGACCGTTGGTGAAGTGGTCGAGGGTAGCTGCTTTGCGGGCTGCTAGCGTTGGCGCAACAAAACCTGGTCGATGTGCAATCAAAAAACCCAATCGCTCAGTTGCCGCAGCAGCAAAACTAGCAACGGTGAAACCATCGGGGCTATTAGAACTGTAGCCAATTAATACCCGGTCAAAGCCGCTTTCTTCGTGAGCTTTGGCGAACTCACGAACATAGGCTGTGTCAATAATGTCATCGCCTAGATTATTCGGAATACTATTTAACTCCGAAGCAGGTTTTGTCCTGATTAATCCAATAAACTCGATTGGCATGAATTAATTCTCCTAAAGATGAGGGTCGGGGCAATACGGTTCGGTTAAGGAAAGTTATTTGTGCAGGCTAGATAGGGGAGATAGGGAAGATGAGGGAGATAAGGGAGCAAAATCCCCCTCATCCCCCCAGCCCCTTCTCCCAAATTTGGGAGAAGGGGAGCCAGAAAGAATTCCATCTCCCTTCTTGGGAGAGGGATTTAGGGTGAGGGCAAAAACTATGGTTCTCAACATAGATGAGGTTTAATCAAATAAGTCGGGTTGATCGTGGGTAATTTCATCCCACAAGTACTGAAATCCACCCCAGCCTGCTTGGTGAGTGCTAGCGCGTTGTTGAATCTCTAAGGCGATGTCGTGATTAATTAGGATGGGCTTTCCTACAGATTCTGCAAGCAATTGCGCCTTAGCAGTATCCTCTAATCTGATGTACCACCAAGCGGCTTCATCTACACTGCGTCCTACTGTTAATATTCCGTGATTTCGTAGAATTGCAGCTTTGCGATCGCCTAATGCCTGAGCAATACGTTTTCCTTCACTTGTTTCCAACACAATGCCTGTGAAATCATCAAACAGAGCATGGTCTTGATAAAAAGCACAGGAATCTTGGGTAATTGGGTCGAGTAACCGGCCCAAGGATGACCAAGTTTTGCCATAGAAGGAATGAGCATGAGCCGCTGCGATCACATCGGGACGGGCTTCGTGGATTTGCGAGTGAATGGCAAAGGCTGCTTGACTGACTTTGCCATCACCTTGGACAACTTCACCGTGGCTATTCACCAATATTAGGTCTGATACGCGGATGCGACTGAAATGTATACCAAAAGGATTGACCCAAAAGTGATTGGTGAGTTCAGGGTCGCGGGCTGTGATATGTCCTGCCAGTCCTTGAGCAAAACCCAAGCGGGCAAATACCCGAAAGGCTGCTGCCAAGCGTTCTTGGCGATGGCGACGTTCCGCCTCAATTGAGACAAACTGTGGTGGCTGGAAAGGATTGCTTGGGCGGACGGGAGAAGTTTGCACCATGATTTTCAACTCCTACTTAGTTGATAGACATCGCTTCACCATCAGACCAACGAACAAATAACTTCTGGTCATCAAGCTGAAGGCGATCGGCGGCTTTAACCACTGCAAATATTTATTTTCAGGGTTTTTGATGAACCAAGCTACTGAAAGCTATGAAGCACTGAGAGAAATGTGTTACTGCTTACTTACAGTACGCTATGTGCAACTTATCCTTAGAACCCCGCTTCCATTCCTCTCTCCCTTTGGGGGAGAGGCTTTGATTCTTGCTCCCCAACGCTAGTAGGGAAGGGGTTGGGGGTTAGGTCTGAGAGAAAGTTGCACACCGCGTTACAGTAATTTGAAACATTACTGTAAGTAAGCAGTAACTCTTTTTAAGTAAAGTAATATCACTCGCCTTAACTACTCTAAACCAATAGGTTTACAGTAGTTTTGTTCATAACGAAACTACCACAGATAATCTAAATAAGCAAGCTGACGCGATCCCTTAATGGTGGTTAGGGAGTGGGAACAGCCGCGTTGCTGAGATTATTCTCTAGAAGGCAATTGTTCAACTAAAGCCGTAAGTAAGAAGTCTTCTACCATAATCTTTGATTTGGTGGCGTTATGTTAGCGCGATCCAAACTGACCAAAGTCGCTTCCTTCTTGACCTCAGCAAAAAGCGTAAAGACGTGTATATTATTAATTATTTGGGAATAATAGCTCAGAGAATAACGATAATATTATCTGCGTTTCTCAGTAACTAAAGATAAAAAGGATTTATCACAATGGATTCTTTCGGTATTTATACCCTTGCTAATGATGTGGTGTTTGACCAGTTAGTAGCTTTGCTAAATAGCATTGAGGTGAATGTTAGCGCAGATATTCCCATTTGTATTATTCCATACGATGATCGACTAGACCTAGTTAGGCAAGAAGTTAATGCTCGCAAGAATGTAATCCTGTTTGATGATTGGGAGGTAATTCAACGTTGGGAAGAATTTGCTCATCAGGTGTGGGCTGCTCACTCTAAGGGAAAAGAGACAAAATTATCACGTTCTAGTTGGTACAAAAGTCATTTACAAAGAAGGTTTGTGGTCTTTGAGGGTATTTTTGATAAATTTGTATTTTATGACGGTGATAGCTTGGCAATGAAGCCAGTCAATGATGTAATTGACAAGCTAGAAACATCCGATTTTATTTTTGATGATTGGGAACACCTTAAGGATGAAGCTGTTGCAGCGTTAAATATTTCAGTGATAGAAGAAACTGGACTATATACAGAAGGCGATATCCGTCCTAAGCTGCATTGTTCTAGCTTTTTTGGTTCTAAGAGAGGATTATTTAGTGTTAAAGAAATTGAAATAATGAAAGAGCGATTAATTAAGCATAAAGAAGTTGAATGGATTAACGGACATGGATGGTGGGATGATGCTTTTTTGTTTAACTATATGACTTTGCGCTGCGATCGCCCACTTTTTAACTTTACACTTAGCCCCAATGGTGAAGATAGAACAGGGAACTGTGCCAATGCAGATCCCTTCGTCAATATTAATAATGTTCTTTACAATCAAGATGGCTTAAAACCAATTCATCGCATTCATTATATGAGCTATTCTGCTCGTGATTTTGCCTACTTATGTCAAGGTAAAGATGTTAATATCTGTTATGCAAACGAGTTTTTACACTATCGCTTTCTCAAACAGCCAGAAAAAAGACCGAAAGAGCTAAGACCACTGAGCATAATTGCCAAAACTAATAATCTTTTCAACAAAACAATGAATAAGATTCAAAGAACTCTCCGTTAAATATAGCTTTATTAGTGGTGCATTAAATTAGCAATTGACATAAATTTCTATGTCTTCCACTTATTAGTATGTAATATGCCTAAAATTACTGTTTGCATTCCTACTTTTAATCGTGTCCATCTTCTTCCTTATGCTATTGAGAGTGTACTAAATCAGTCTGAGCAAGACTTTGAGCTAATTGTTTGTGATGACGGCTCTAGCGATCGCACACCTGAGTTGATGTCACAGTATACAGACCAACGGATTAAATATATCCGTCATGTAGAAAATATTGGTAAAAGTAATAATATGCGCTCTGGCTTTGATGCTGCTAGTGGTGAATATTTTATTAAATTTGATGATGACGATCGGCTAACACCCGATTTTCTCGCCAGTACCGCAGCGATTCTTGCTCAAGACTCTAGCATTGATTTTGTTGGTACAGACCATTGGATAATTGATATTAACAATGTACGGGATGAGGCAAAAACTCAAGAAAATACTCATCGCTGGGGTAGGAAGAATTTATCAGCAGGTGTTGTAGATAATTTATTAGAAGTTGTATTTATTCAGCAAAGCTTTCAAATTGGCGCTACATTATTTCGCCGTATAACCTTGCAAGAATTAGGATTTATGCAGCCAAATCTGCAAAATTGTGAGGATAATGATTTATTTGTGCGTCTGGCTTTGGCTGGAAAAAAGGGTTATTACTTACCACAACTATTGATGGAATATCGGACTCATGCAGAGCAGCAAGGAATCAATCGAGCCATTCCTTATTTATTTGATAAAATGCGGTATTTAGAAAATTATAAGTTTGATTCGGAAAAAATAGAGACAATCAGGAAAAATCGTCTAACTGAAACACAATTATTATTAGGTTTGCGTTTAATTGAAAAGGGTGAAACGCAAAAAGGCAGAGAGTTAGTTTTGGCGGGACAGTCTTTTTCAACTTCTAAAGCTTGGACTGGTTTAGGATTATCGCTGTTACCAGTTGGGTTGCGAGGTAAGGCGTTTAATGCACTGCGACAGGCGCGGGGTTAGGCTATGAGAGTGCTTTGACGCACTCCATTCATCGTTTTTTCTATTAATTATGTGGTATGTAATCAAGACTTACACAGAGGCTTAACAATTCAAAATTCAAAATTAAAGACAGTTTCAGACGGGATTTAAGCCCCGACTGAAATGGAGACTACGTATAGACATAGGGGTCTTAAACCCTTTATTTGCTATAAAGAAAGCTATGTATAGTTTTTACAGAACGAAGAACTTATTTTAATAACTACTAACTTCTTGACCACTCATCAATAATAGTCAAAATTGTTTGCTCACCCAAGTTTTTAACAGACTTTACTACATCGCGGTAATCTTCAAACTCTTGCTTCGATTTCTTACGCCGAGCATCAAATATGCCTTTTGCAAGTTTTTCAGCCCCACGAATTCTAGAGCGTTGTAACTTTATAGATAACTCGTCTTTGTCCAAAGAATTCAATAAACTAAGTGGATTACTTTGTTCACTTTTTTGGGGAATAAGCTTTTCAAGTTGCTTGAATTGATTCTCTATTCTCTGTCTGTCTTGGATGAATTCTGACTTAAATTCATTGAATTGCTTTTCAAGACGTAATTCTAAATTTGCCAAACGTGGTTCTAGTTTTGTTGTTTCAGGCTGTGGTGTGACTGGTTTAATAGAAGAATCAATTCCCTTAAGAGATGCAATTTGCTTTACTACTAAATCCACTACTTTTGGGGCAATGACAAAAGCATTAACCATTTCACCTTGTCGAGGATTTTTTTCTCTTGCCCTTACAGCAGCATAATATTCAAAATGTCCATCGATTACTGTATAGTTTTCTACCCCTGTTACTTTCAAAATTAATGGTCTGATAATTCCTCCTGTTTCTATAATTATGTCTGCAAGGTTCTCTAAATCAGCCTCTGAAAAATTTGAACGAGGTTCATTAGAAGTAATACTTTTTACATCCACCAAAGAAAAATTAATCATTAATCAACTCCCATTTTTCGGATAACTTCATCTGCTAATACCTTAAATTCTTCAGCAGAAATTTGAGCAGAAGTTTTTAATTCGGCAAATTTAATAATAGACTTAGGGTCAGGATATTCTAAATCTCCAACTAGGATAGTCTGATTCATACATTCTGATAACGCTGTTCTGTCATAAATTACAGCTTCCATAAGTGGCAGTTGATAGCGCTCTGAAATTACTTCTCTCTGTTTTGGGAAATTGTATTGTAAAAATTTAGCATTTGTTGAGATTTTAGAAGCAAGAACACCCATTATATTGAGGGGCGGTTTACCCATAACTTCTCTGGATTCATTAATTTGATTAACAAAATTTTTTACCGTCGGTAAACCTTGGTTAGCAAATGGTTTCAAATCTGATGGAATTATCAGGTAATCAGTAGCAATTAGTGCAACTTCAGCATACAAATCTCTAGAGGGTGGAGTATCAATAATTACAATATCATAGTTGTCTTCTACCCTTTTTAATTTTGTTACTAGCCTGCTCCTACTAGCTAATATTTTATTCAGTTTATCCTGAGACTCAATCAATGTGATATGTGAAGGAATAACATCAATTTCTGGATTGTTAAAATAATCAGATGTACGCACTACTTCTGGAATAAAGTTAAAATCTCCTGATTCTAATAAATGGTATACGTTTCGCTCTCTTAAATTATCATCTTCTTCAAATTGAAATTTGATTAATCCTGTAGCAAAAGTAGTATTTGCCTGGGAATCTATATCAATTAAAAGTACTCTTTTACCTTTTTTACGTAATGCTGCTGCCAGATTGACTGCAACAGTGGTCTTACCAACACCGCCTTTATTGTGGTAGATCGCAATCGTTTTCATTGAATGTTGCCTCTTGGTTTCAAAATTTAAATTATTTTCTATTTTAACTTCTGCTTTATCTACCAACTGTGCTTCTTTTAGACTATCTCTACCAATTAAACCTTTAATGGTTTCTAATTTCGTCTCAACTTCTTTTCCAGAGCATTGAAATATTAACTGAATATCAGTCTGTAATTTTTGATAAATTCTAATCTCTTTGCCATTAGTCAGCAATCCATACCTGACATTTAAACTAGTTAAATAATGCCTAAGTCGGGGGACATGAGTATTTAAGTTTTGTTTGGGATGCTTTGCCTCCATAACGACACTTAGAGGTGAGTTGGCATCTAAGACAAAAGGAATCACTTGTGCGGCAAATGCTAAAAAATCTAAGCGAATGCTACCAATGGCAACTTCTTGATGCCAGGTGTCAGGAGTATAACCTAGCTGCGGTAGCAAATATTGCACTATGAGTTTGCTTTCAACTTCGCTTTCGTTACGGCATAGCTCAGGATTAAAAGGCAATATTTTTCTACCTCTCAATAATTATTGGACTTAGAACAAAACCTCATATTTGCTAGATTATGGCATATTCTTAATTATTCTGAGTAATAAAAATCACTTATTATAATATAAAAAATCATCATAAAATTAGTACTTTTGCTGATATAGTAACCACTTCTAAGAGCTACAGCATTTTTCAGGTAAATGAAATACACAGGTAGGGGCACAGCACTGCTCATTGGTGTAAACTGAACGCGAAATGGGCGATTAGAAACCGCGTCTACACGAAACTTTACCCACCTGCGTGGGTTAACAAGCCTTAATTTTCTAGTTAGTCCGCGTGGTGCGCGCAGCGCGATAGGCGGACTTTGCCTATAGCCGCGAATCGAGGCTGTGCTCTTCAAATCATCCGTACCTCACGCCTATTGCAATCTGCTGTATGTTAACCATTAACCTTGTAAATGGCTAGAATCAAAGTGTTCATTTAACCTATTTACGCTAAAGGTTTTGGCTACTGTATCTTGTCCCCACTGCCATCAACTCATTGATAATCAAGCTATTAGTTGTCCTTATTGCCGGACAACACTAAAAGCTTATGGTCATCCTGGTATTCCATTGCACCGCGCCACTAGGGACGAGTATTTGTGCGACACCTGCACCTATCACGCTGATGATACTTGCAATTTTCCTCAGCGTCCCTACGCAAAAGATTGTACCCTCTACCAAAATATTGAAGAGACAAAGTTAGAATTGGAACAGCAGCGTTATACTAACAATTTTGCTGTTACCCTGAAAAGTTGGGTAAAACGCAATCAGTCTTTACTGTTGCTATTAGGTTTATTATTAGTATGTTTATTGTTCGTTATATTAAGTTCTTGATTTGTGTTTCGTGGGGAGTGGGGAATAGAGCGCTTCTGGGTTGAGTCCAAACAGAGCTAACGCCTCGCTACCGCTAACAGCACTCATAAGGGGCATTGAGCATTAATTATTCTTCCTCTGCTTACTGCTCCTCTGGCCCTAAAATCCCCTGCTCCCGTATGCTTACTCTTTTCATTCGGGGGTTACGTGGTTAACAATGGGTTGAATGTTTTTCAAATGATTCAATCTTATGGCTAGAACTCCAAATGAATATGCCGTATACCTCCTACTGGAAAGCGGCCACCGGGAAGAAGTACGTTTTGCTACTATTCAAGAGTTTCAGAAGTGGTATAGCGGCGAACTGGTGCCAAAGTCAGCTTCTAATGACTTTATTAGCGTGCCGATCAAAAATATTCAAGGTGAATATATGGTAATACGCCCTTCTCGGATCGTGGCAATCCGGGTAGAACCCGTTTTTAGTTCCAGTGTTGAAAGATTCAACTAAATGATGAGAAAAACCCTTGCTTTCCTTTCCTTGAGTCTAGGAATTGCCCTTGTAAACCCTCTCTGGTCGGCTGTTGCTCAGGTTTCTAACTTCGTACCGTTGCCAATACCGACTACTCCTGATCTCTCACCTGTGCCAATACCAATCACTTCTGAGATAACGCCGCCGCTAAAACCAATTGCCATAGGCAGCAATTGTGCGCTCCGGCAGACTTGCTTGGGTTGGGATGATCAAATTTGGGGTAAAACAGGTAAAACAGGCGATCGCAAAGCGCTATTGGCTTCCATTGATAACAGTCTGCTCTACCTTACAAAGAGTGACGCGATCGCAGCATACCAAAATTATCCAGTCAAGGAAATTACCCTTGATCGGGTTCGCCGGAGTTTACTACGTTTCCGCCAACTAGTTGTCAGTTCTAAGTCAGCAGCCCAATTACAAGCCGCCGTCCGCCGAGAGTTTGTCTTTTACCAGTCTGTAGGAAACGATGGCAAGGGTACTGTTAAATTCACTGCTTACTACGAACCTGTTTACACTGCTAGCCGTGTTAGGACTGCAATATATAAGTATCCCGTTTATCGGCTACCGCCTGATTTCAGCCAATGGCCAAAACCCCACCCCAAAAGAATTGATTTGGAAGGAAAGGATGGTTTACAAGGGAATAAGAGCAAATTACACGGTTTAGAACTGCTTTGGTTCCGCGATCGCCTCGACGCATACATGGTACACATCCAAGGTTCTGCCCAAATTAAATTAACTAATGGCAAAACAACATCAATTGGTTACGCAGGTGGAACTGACTACCCTTGGACTAGTATCGGCAAAGAATTAGCCAAAGATGGCAAACTGTCACTAAATGGATTAACGCTACCACGGATGATTGCTTATTTCCGGCAAAAACCCCAGGAGTTGAGTAATTATCTGCCGCGCTGGGAACGGTTTATTTTCTTCCAAGAAACTGGCGGAACCGGGGCTACAGGTAGTATTCATGTACCAGTGACAGCAGAACGTTCTATTGCTACAGATAAGTCTCTCATGCCTCCAGGAGCGCTGGCACTGATTTACAATTCATTTCCCTATCCGGGTGGGCGTGGCAAACTAGAGAATCGTACCGTCAGCCGCTTTGTGCTTGACCAAGATACAGGAAGCGCCATCAAAGGCCCGGGCCGGGTGGATTATTTCATGGGGTCTGGTAAACTAGCGGGCGATCGCGCTGGCATCACAGGCGGTAATGGTTCACTATATTATTTGCTGCTCAAGGAATAAGTATTGGGCATGGGGCATG
>CAZZZY010000168.1:0-10013 GCA_964658545.1 uncultured Acetobacteraceae bacterium
TAGCTAAAAGCCAGAGAATTCATTCCAAGGCGGGTATGAAAGCCAGCAAATAAGCTATCTGTGGCAAAAGTAGACACCAATGGGCAGTGCCGTGTCCTTACGGTGTACCTTACCAGGTCGGAAATCGCTATAGTGTCATTGAGCAAGAAAGGCAGAAAGGTTTTCAGAAATATTTTGGTTTCAAAGGAGAAGCAGGAGCAGATAAGATGAGGATATTTCTCACATTACTAACGTAACGACCTCCAGCTTTGTCACCTGGAACTACTAAACGAGCAAATCCTTCATCTATTAAAGATACAATAGTACCATCGCTACCTTTTTTTTCATACGCAACTAGTACTGTTTTCCCTTCAAAGTTAGGTTGAATTTCACCAATATCCACGACTGCACCATAGCAATCTGTGGCTTCAACTAGAACATATTGCCTCAGAAAAGAATTTTTAGAATTCAAACCAGGATTTCCAGGTTTGAGACCACCTCCGGCTTTTGGATTATTAATCAATTCCCAGAGGGGGACTCCATAGTACGTTTCTGTTTGTGTACCTGAGCCGGTTTGAAAGCTCACAGTAATTTCAGTAACTAATGCTGGATTTTGGTTTTTTAAAGCATTTCGCAAATTTTTCAAGTTTTGCAAGTTATAGGTGGTAGGATTACTTATTTCTCCACCCAAGCGAAAAGTTGGGGAAAAACCTCCAACACACTTATCTTTTCCCCAGATAAATGGAATTTTTTCTTGTGGATTCGAAGGAAGATCGGTACTTGAATCAGCTAAAGTCGGCTGCCAGAAAATTAATACCGATAGTATTAAAGATGCAATGGGTATCTTGCGGCTAAAACTCATAAAATATTTCTCCGTTTACTATTAAATATTGAGGAAATTAAATAGCTTTGCTCACCAGCATTTTTCTTTCAAAATGGATAAGTATGTCTGTGTAATCTACTGAAGATAATACCAACTTATTGAGTAAATTACCAAATAATATGGTAATCAAACGTTAACAAAATTAATTTTTATTTCTTTTTAAAAGAATTAAGCATTAATAAGCTATTTAATATCTAACTTGCACTTGTGGGGTGGGCAACATGAGCGCCCAGTATATGCAAGTTCATTTGTGGAACAGCTTATTCTAAAGAAACTTGCTGTCGTTATTTGCTTTATACAGCATTTTTCAGGTAAATGAAGTACACAGGTAGGGGCACAGCAGTGCTGTGCCCTTAAAATCATCTGTACCTCACGCCTGTTGCAATCTGCTGTAAATAGGTAACTATCAAGCTAATAAACTGTTTGCAAGTGAGATTTACCTGTCAATATTAATTAATTCCGATAGCGAAGCGTAAAGCCTTCTCTTCTCCTATCAGAGACACTTCGTGAACGAGAGGCTTGTCTGCGACACGCTGCGCGTGGCAAGATCCCCGCAGGGGTACGCTTAGAGCGAGTCCGCAAGCGTCTTGCAATTTTAAATTAATAATTTTCAAAAAAGATTGAATTGCTCTAGAAGTGTATCAACACTAGCATTGTGATCCAGGAAAGAAAATAAATGCCAGTAGCGGAGTTTTCCATCTTTATCTAAGATAAACTGTGCTGGTAAAGGCGCTCCCAGTGCTTGTCCTACTTGGTAGGTACGAAACACTCTACAACTGGGGTTACTCAACAACGGCATTTGTAAGCCTAAATCTCTCACAACAATTTGACTCTGCCGTTCATCAGTACTAGTAACCATCAAAACTTCTACACCGCGATTTTTAAATTGTTCGTAGTTCTGATTTAAAGCTTTGATGTGAGGAAAACAAAAGGGGCAATATTGTTTTTCAGTAAAGATACGTGTAAAGGCGAGTAACACTGGTTGTTTGCCTTTGTAATCAGACAACTTTACTAAAGTTCCGTTGGTAATATCAGGCAGTTGAAAGTCTGGTGTTCCCACTCCCAATCTGAGTTGATTTCTAGCTGGAACTGGTAAAAAACTGCGGAAGAACCGCTCATTTAATAAGCCACTAAAATTAGTTGAAGTCAGCATAATACTCTATTTTGGATTTTAACTTCGACTTCTCGGCCAGACGCTGTTCGCGTTCGCTCAGTCGAACGATTGTCAAAGAATTCTTTAGTCAGCGCTAGTGAATATTTAGAAGAGATGATTAGAAAACAAAACTTCACGGAGTCCTAAAGGACTCAACTAGCTTTCATCCCCAGCAATCAAGTACGAAATACGCAACTACGTTGCTGTTTCTCAGGGGTTTTCAGCATTTTCCTTATAAGCTTTTGGATATTTTATCTGTTGCAATCATTGTTAAAACTGATATCTTAACAATGATTACTTAAATGTAATGTAATGAAAAAATCACAGATCATACTGAGGTTGACATTGTTTAATGTGTATCTCTGTTTATCTGTGGTTTTCATTGGTTTTGCTTTCAACTCCAACAGGATGGATTAGAGTTTGCTAGCTAGGGAAATTTAGACAGCAGAGAAGTAGACTTTAGACTTCACTGGGTCAGGATTCATTGTCTTGTCACCAGGTTGCCAACCAGCTGGGCAAACTTCATCGGGGTGAGACTGAACATACTGAATTGCTTGTAATGTCCGCAGGGTTTCATCAACGCTGCGACCGAAAGCTAGGTTGTTGATGGTAGCGTGCTGTATGATACCATCTTTATCGATGATGAACAGACCACGTAAGGCAATGCCTGCTGCTGGGTCAAGAACGTTGTAAGCGGCGCTAATCTCTTTCTTGATGTCGGAGACTAGAGGATAATTCAGGTCGCCGATTCCACCAGACTTACGATCTGTTTGAATCCAAGCGAGGTGCGAGAATTCGCTATCAACGGAAGCCCCAAGGATTTCCGTGTTGATTTTCTTGAATTCTTCGTGGCGATCGCTAAATGCTGTGATTTCAGTGGGACAAACAAAGGTAAAGTCTAGTGGGTAGAAAAACAGGACGACATACTTACCGCGATAATCGGAAAGTTTGATTGTCTTAAATTCCTGATCTACCACAGCCGTTGCTGTGAAATCGGGAGCTTGTTGACCAACGCGGAGGCTTCCTTCGGTTCCGTAAGTCAGGGACATTAGCTTAATTCTCCTTTATCGGTTTAGTTGCGCTGGAATTCGGGTCAAGTAAAATTCACCCATCCACGCTCTCACAGTTTAATTACGATCTGTTACGACTATATCATACTCATAACGATTTTGAGTAGCCAATGCCTGATTTAGATACAAGAGAATGGTTGCTTACCAATGGCTTGGGAAGTTTTGCCAGTGGTACAGTTTCAGATGTCCGCACGCGCACCTATCACGGTTGGTTGTTTACCGCTACAAACCCACCGTCTGGGCGGACTCTGCTGCTTTCGCACCTAGACGCTAGCTTAGAAATATTCGGGGGCGTTGTGGCGCTAGGGACAAATCTTTGGGGTAACGATCAGATTGAACTGACAGGTTACAAACTGCTGCGCTGTTTTGATATTAACCCAGTTCCCAAATGGATTTGGGGTCAAGATAACTGGCAGTTAACCAGACAATTGGTGATGCCTTATGGTTGGGAAGGGAGTAGGGAATGGGGAGTAGTGAGTAGGGAAGAGAATAATACTTTCCACTCCCCACTCCCCCCTCCCCATTTTGCGATCGAATTTTGATTCAGTATCGCTATGACGGAAGTGATACAGCAATTTTACGGCTGCGACTGCTGATAGCAGAACGTGATTTTCACCACCAGCAAACTGCTAGTTCAGGATTACAGTTTTCAGAATTGCTTGGACACCAGCAAGTTTGTCTGCAAGGAAAAAATTCTGGGCATTTCGGTATACCTTGGCACTTGCGGTGGACACAAGGAAATTATCAACCAGATGCATTTTGGTATTGGAATTATGGATTGTCTGAGGAGACAAAACGGGGATTAGGCGACAAAGAAGACCTCTACAGTCCTGGTTACTTGATAGTCACACTGCAACCAGGAGATACGGTGACTCTAGAAGCACGAGTTGGTTTTCCCGACTCAATGGCAGGTATTCTTACCTCCGAAACCTTTGCAGAAGCCGTGGAGGTAGAACAAGAACGGCTCTCCCAGATTTTTGGATGGAGTGCTGGAGGTAAAGGAGTAATAAAAAATCTCTCCCCTCTGTCTCTTGTACCCAATGCCCAATCTCCAATCTGGCAACAACTACTCAAAGCAAGCGATCAGTTTATCGCCTATCGAGCCTCAATTGCAGACCCCACAGTTATTGCTGGTTATCACTGGTTTAATGAGCGAGGACGCGATACATTAATCGCCTTACCTGGATTGGCACTAGTTCCACAGCGCTTTGACTTGGCAAAAGGAATATTACGAACTTTTGGGCATTACTGTCGCCACGGTTTGATTCCTAATGCATTTCCTGATACCGATGGCGAACCACTTTATAACAGCATCGATGCAGCACTGTGGTGGATTGAAACTTTAGGACTTTATTTGGAAGCTACCCAAGACTGGGAGTTTTTGGCAGAGCAATTCTCTGTAGTCCAACAAATCCACAAAGCCTTTGTTGGGGGTACACGCTACGATATCCAGGTTGATGCTACTGATGGGCTAATTAGTTGGGATGCTCGTGGTGTAGCCCTCACTTGGATGGATGTGGTAATTGGAGTATACCCTGTCACTCCCCGCCACGGTAAGCCAGTGGAAATCAATGCGCTCTGGTATTCCGGGTTATGTTGGCTGAGTCAGTGGGCAGAACGCTTGAGCCAGCTTGAGTTTGGCGATCCAGTGCGTCTTACTAAGCAAGCGCAACGTTATGCTCTGCAAGCACAAAAGGTTAAAACCTCGCTGCAAAAGTTCTGGAATCCTCAGCTAGGTTATTTGTATGACACTATTGAGCCGGACGATCGCCGGAATTTTCAAATTCGTCCCAATGCTGTTTTGGCGCTGTCGCTGCACCATTGTGGGTTTTCGGAACAGCAAGGGTGTCAGATACTCGATTTGGCAACCGCCAGCTTACTCACCCCCTATGGTCTTCGCAGCCTCGATCCAGGAGATCCCGAATACAAAGGGAGATATGAGGGTAATCAAGAGCAACGCGATCGCGCCTATCATCAAGGAACTGTTTGGGCTTGGCTAGTTGGACCATATATTCGTGCTTGGCAACGTTTTTACCCACAACAATCGCTGCCTTTTGATTGGCAACCTCTGCTAGATCACTTCTTCTCTGATGCTTGTCTTAATTCTATTTCGGAGATTTTTGATGGCGATGCACCTCACACACCCAGAGGAGCGATCGCTCAAGCTTGGTCTGTTGCCGAAGTAATCCGCCATATTAAATAGTGCTGAGTTATGAGTGCTGAGTCTTAGAAGTAGCTTTTTCAAAAATTTAATTTTCGTCAGTGCGATTAGTGCTTGGGAGATTTCAATTAATTACCCCCACTATCTCTTTGCCGACCCAAAGGAACACACCAAGGTTTACCCGTTACTGGATCTGGTACAATTCGACAAGCTAATCCAAACACCTCTTGCACCATTTCTTGTGTCATTACATCTGTTGGATTTCCATAACCCATAACAGCGCCATCGCGTAAAGCTACTAGATTGTGAGCATAACGACACGCCTGATTCAGGTCATGCAACACCATAACAATTGTTCTTCCCTCTAGCTGATTCAAATCCCCCAGTAATTCCAGCACCTCCACTTGATGCGCTAAATCTAAGAAAGTAGTCGGCTCATCCAATAATAAAATTTGTGTATCTTGTGCTAAAGTCATAGCTATCCAAGCACGTTGTCTCTGTCCACCAGAGAGGGTATCTACGGCTCTATTAGCTAATTCGTTAAGGTCTGTAGTTGTTAATGCTTTGCGGACTTGACGTTCATCTTCAGCAGTCCAAGATTGAAACCAACTATTTTGATATGGATAACGGCCTTGAGCTACTAAATCTCGCACAGTCAATCCTTCTGGTGCAGATGGGCCTTGAGGAAGAATACCGAGTTGCTGTGCAACTTTGGTTGTTGACTGTCGAAAAATATCAGCGCCATTGAGATATACAGTACCAATATGGGGTTTGAGTAATCTAGCTAAACCCCGCAGTAGAGTGGATTTACCACAGCCATTGGGGCCGACTAGAGCAGTAATTTGTTCTTTCGGAACCAGCAAGTTAAGACCGGATATGATGGGTTTGCCGTCGTAAGCGAGGTTCAGATGTTGGGTTTCAAGGACTGTGTTTTCCATCGAGCTTTGTTATTGCTTGGATAATTGGTCTGAAAGTGTATAATGGCGTGGGTGGAGGCTTTGCGGCTTCTGCTGGCAGATGGCTTTCTTTTTTTTACTGTGGAGTCATCACATACCAAGAGTTTCCTTCAAGTTAGCGATCGCCCTTTCGCATAAAAATTATGTAAATCATATTGCGATGATATTATTGTCGAACTGCTCACCGTGTCACGTGGCCGTTGTGGGGCTTGAAACCCTTCTAGCAGGGGAGTCCAAAATCTTTCTCCTCTGCTCCCCTGCTAGAAGGGTCAAAATTCCCGCGAAATGATGCCTTGTAGCGTTAATGGTTCACCATAAAAAAGTGTGAAAAGTTCACTGATTTTATGCAAGCATAACATACATTATGCCAGTATACCTAACATTTGGGGATGCGATTTAGAGTAGGCGTAGCCCAACCTAGACATCGCCTAAAATTTAGGAGCCTAATTGAGGACTTCGTATTTCTTGCGCTGCGCTATCGAAATACATTTTTTTGCTTCTCCATAAATAATAGGACTTACGCATTGACACGAAATACAAAATATGTATTTTTGGAAAAACCAGATATGTCGTAGGGGCACAGCAGTGCTGTGCCCTCCATAGCGCGGGTTTATGAAAAAAGTAAAGGTTCAAAACCTTAGTTATGATTCCCAAAAATTAGTTAACTTCTAAACAAAATGTGCATCTTTAGGATTGAATGCCAGCTTCACTATTTCATGGGGATATACATTGCCGAATATATGATTTTGCGGCACTCTGGCAATTAAAGTTTGTTCTCCCACCTTAACCCAAATACTACAAATCCCAATACCATTTAAAACCCGTTCTACTAGCCCTTCAATAATTACCGACCCAGGTTTGTGTTGCATCGAAGAAGTTGCATCGTAAAGATTGAAAGTATCGCCAGATAAACAACATGCAGTAATTGGCTTGGTGATTTCCCCAGGATATAAAAACTCTATCCCGTTTGCAAGTTTGATAAAACTTCCACGGCTATTCCGTTCTACTCCACACGGAATAATATTATCTATCCCTACCAGTCTGGCAAGCTGCTCGTTAGCTGGTCGGCGGATGATGGTTTCCAAGTGATCATCCTGTACAATACAGCCGTCAAATAAAGCGATCGCTCGATCAGCAAAATGCAGTATATCTGTAAAATTATGACTGACTAATATGACTGCTGCTCCCCTAGCTTGGGCCAATTGTCTAATTTTCTCGATCATCTGGGGACGTATACCCACATCTAAAGAGGCAGAAGGCTCATCCAAAAGCAGCAATTCGGAATCAGCAACTAAACCGCAGGCAATACAAACCCGCTTTGCTTCACCACCGGACAGTGAACGAGCCGAACGATTTGCCAAGTGTTCGCAACCAAAAGTTGCAAGTGCAGTATGTACCCTTTGCGGAATCTTGTGTGTGGGTGTTCTCCGAAACTTTAATACCTTGGCAACATTATTAAAAACAGTGTCATCCAGTAGTAATGTTTCCTGAAATACCAGAGCCGAACGACGACGCAACAATGTTTTATTGGCATTGCGGATATCCTGCCCAAATAATTGCATCTCACCACGGTAAGGTTGCAAGAGATTGATTGTTCTTAACAAAGTGCTTTTACCAGCGCCATTGGGGCCAATTACTGCGACAAGTTCCCCAGGACGGACTGCAAAATTTTCAATTGACAGGATATTTTTATGTGTTTTGCTATCGACGCTAACCTGCCGCATATTTAGGACATACTCGTTAGTACTCATAGAATTTTCCTGTCATGCTGTAAGATAGTCAGCAACACGATAACGGTGTATGTGATGATCAGAAGAATGTATGCGATCGCCATTGCCACATCGTAATTCCCTTTCCCTACCTCTGTGACGATCGCTGTTGTCAGAACTCTTGTCTGCCCTTTAATATTGCCGCCCACCATCATAGATGCACCAACTTCTGAGATGACGCGACCAAAACCGGCAATGACAGCAGCCATTAACCCTAACCGTGCTTCCTTAATCAGCAACCAGTTGACTTGCCACTGTGTCGCCCCCATTGACAATAGTCGCCAACGTAGTTTCGGATTAATACTGATAATTGCTGTAAAACTAAAGCCAGCGACAATTGGAAAAGCAATGATTGCTTGGGCGACGATCATAGCTATGGGTGTATAAATCAAATCAAGGTTTCCTAATGGGCCAGACCGCCATAAAAATACACTGACCACTAAGCCGATGACGACGGGTGGTAATCCCATACCAAAGTTAATCAAACTATTCAGAGTCTGCTTACCGGCGAAATCCACTAATGCTAGCCACATTCCTAATGGTAGTCCCAGCAAAACGCTAATAGCTGTAGCTATTCCAGATACAAACAATGTCATTGTCATTACCTGGAAAACGTCACTATCGCCATTGGTTAATAGCTCAAGAGCTTTCAAAGCTCCTTCGATGATTGTGTTCACAATTTATTACCCTGACAATCTGATTGGTGCTTTGATACTCCCCACGGCTAAAGCAAGAGGCTTGCGTCTCGCTTTCCGTCAAAGCCCAGATATCTATACTCACAGAAGTAACACTACTCCTGGTATAGAAAAGAATAATTTCTATTATGTTCAATTTTAACAATGCTTTAGCTCATTATCTGATGCCTAAGTTTGTTTAAAAGCCGTAATTTTTCTCCGTTTTACCCGCATCCACATAAAATAGCGGTTGTCTGAACTCTTTTTTTCCGTGGGCTGCAATTATTGTCTGTCCTTCAGGAGATAAGACAAAATTAATAAACGCTTTAGCTCCTGCACTATTCACCCTGGGGAATTTCTGCGGATTCACCTCCATCACATGGTAGAGATTTAACAGTTTCTTGTCTCCTTCAACCAGTACCTGCAAAGATGAGAGGTTTTTCTTCTGAAATATATAGGTTGCTCGATCTGTTAAGGTATATCCCAGTTTTTGATTAGCAATTTGCAAAGTTTCGCCTATTCCGGAACCCGTTTGCTTATACCAATCACCAGAAGGTGCGATATTTGCCTGTTGCCATAAATCTTTTTCTAGTTTGTTAGTACCTGAGTCATCACCCCGCGATAGAAACAATACTTGGTTTTTGGCAATCAGGGAAAATGCTTCTACAGCTTTCTTTTTCCCTCGAATATTTGCCTTGTCAGCATCCGGGCCGACGATAACAAAGTCATTGTGCATTACCAAGTGGCGATTAATCACCGCACCCCCTGCCAAAACTTTGCGTTCGGCTTTAGGTGAATTCACGAAGAGCGCGTCAACCTCACCTTTTTCAGCCAGAGCTAAAGCTTGTCCAGTACCGACTGAAACCTTTTTGAGCTTATATCCTGTTTTCTTTTCAATCGCCGGAACTAAATCATCTAGTAGCCCACTGTCCTCAATGCTGGTTGTCATCGCCACGATCACATTTTTATTCCCTGGGGACTGTCCAAAAGTTGGCTCTTGTTTGACCAGGTTACTACCAAAGCCGATGCAAAGAATCGCCAGAAAACTTACCAAACATCCATCACGCACGGCTCGATAATTGATCATTGCACATCTCCTACCAATTTATACGCCAATATTTTTACCATTCGCAAGTAAATCTTACCGAAGTATAAGCAAAATTGAGTAGGAAATCAACTATTTTATGTTGTTTTCCAGACAATTCTGATGCTCAGAAGGATTCTAGGTATTACAAAGCCTTACAATCTATCCATGTATGATGATAGCTGTAGGCAATAACCCAAGCTAATTTTTGACTTTTCCCCCTTAGAGCATCGGGAAGGGGGTTAGGTTAATCGTTAGCTTTTCCATAAAACCTGAATTGTAAG
>CAZZZY010000169.1:0-9996 GCA_964658545.1 uncultured Acetobacteraceae bacterium
ATAAACAATTTCAAAAGATTCAATTGCTTCTTTCAGTTTTTTAATTGCATCTTCTTGACTATTTCCCTGCCCGACAATGCCGTTTTCTAAACATAAAACAACCCAATAACCAGAACTTTTTCTGAGTACGACGGTGTAAAAATTCATTCATTCCTCCAAACTAATAACTATTTTTTAAGATTTCTTCTAATGTAAAAGGAGATTTTGTAGGAAAAAAATTTAATTTAATCCCTGTTTCCTCAGATGCTTTGAGACGAGCTTTTTGATAACAATCTTCAAATACTTGTGCAAGTAGAGGTTGCAAACTGGGACTATCTTCTAATAATGTTTCAATGCAGATACGTTGTTCAGAAATGGTACTACGCCAACTTTCACTACGTTTTTCTGGTTGATATTGCCATTTGAGCAAGTGTATTAATAGCACAATTAATCGATTTTTAAATTCGCGTTTTTCACTTCTCCCCATACTTTCAATTTCTTCAATTAGATTAGGTATATCTATTTCATCAAAATTATTTTCTTTTAACTGATTGGCAATTGTTTGTGTCCACAAGTAAAAGTCTTGTTCATAGAGATTTTGTTCATTTATAAAAGATGGACTGGTCATTAATATTCCTCTGGTAAACGCTAAAAATTAGGTAGGTATAAGACGATCTTTTAAAAGATTGTGCAAATATAATTCGCTACTACACAAGCGAAACTCATGTAATTATTCTATAGTGAGTGAAGCATGGTAAATATCAGGCTCTATTTTATAGACTAACAAAAAAGAGGCGATCGCCTATAATTTTAATATTACAGTATGTGCTTCAAGGAAAAATTCTGTAGATATCTTTGCGATGAGCAACTCGTTGACAGATTAATGTTTTTGTTTCTTGATCAAGAGTAATGCCAATCCGATAATCACCAACTCGAATCTTATATTTATCACTATAGCCTTTCAGCTTTTCAAGATATCCTAATTCAAACGGATTCTCTGATTCAAGTTCTTGAAACACGATGGGTTCTATGCGGCTTTGAATCTCAACTGGTAAGGCAGCAAGTTCTTTCAAGAATCTTTTTGTATATTCAACTTGCCACATTTCTTTCTTTTAGTGATTGATAATATTTTAGTGCTTCACATTTTGATAGTACTTCTTCTTCCTCTACTTCCTCCATGAGCTTTACTAAACCGTAATCTTCAAGAATTTCTTCAATCTTTTCAAATTCAGCGATAGGAATTTGTACGGCAATAGGTCGTTGATTTTCGTCGAGAACATAATTTTTGTGAACTTCAAGCATTTTAATAATTCCTATGTATAAAAGTCTATTAGTGTTCGCCTGCTAAAATTTTGGTGTCTGGTAATTAGATTTTAACAGTTTATCGCGATCGCACTTAAGGAATTAAGGGTGCGATCGCAACACAATTGCAGACACAATTATCAGTCTGTTGGAACGCTTCGGGTTAAAATTATCATCACTTTGCCTGGTTCAGTGTCTTCCAGTTCCAAAAACTCATGTAATTCTTCTATAGTGAGTGAAGCATGGTAAATATTAGGTTCGATTTTATAGACTTCCATAAAAGAGGCGATCGCTTCATTAAGTTACTTGATTGCTGTTTCTTGATTTATCCCGTGTCCTACCAGTCCATTTTCTAAGCATAAAGCAACCCAATAACCCGCACTCTTTCGCAAAACTGTTGTGTATAAGTCCATAAATGTGTATTAGTGAGAGAATAGCTGAAGCAATATTTAATTTTGGAATTATTCACGATCCAAAACTAGCTACTTCTACAGGACGTTCAACAGCTAATTTTTTACGGTTAGTTTTGATTTGTTCAATTTTGTGAAGAGTTTCAGCAGTTAAATAAGTTTCGCCGCAATCAGCACAGGTTATCACTGGAATATTTTCTATTACTAGCAGGTCTTTACCGTTACCATAGGTTCTAGTAATTCGGCGGATTTTTACACCTTCGCTTCCACAAATATCACACAGCATTTGCCGCTTTCCTGGTATTAGGGTATGTATACAGTAATGATAACAACCTAAGTATATTTTTACAGTTTACAGCAAATTCTGATTTTGAGAATAGGCTATCGCTCCATGCTCTAAAATCCAGTTAGTCTTGAGTTAAAAGCCAGTTAAAACTACGTGTCTTAAACAAAAATCGATTTCCCTCGAATCTTCTCGCAGCTACAATTTTTTATATAAAATATAATAAGATATATGTTGGTATAAATCACTCTATTTAATCTAAGTATGTGTATGTCAAAGTCAAAGGGTTAAAAATAGAAGATTGGGAAATTGAAGAGTAAAAGGCTAAAAGTATCGCACTCCTAACTCACCTAAACTAACTATTTTAAATATTCTTCGTTAGATAGATAACTCTCTATGTTATTTAATATTGCCTTTAAATAAGAAATAACTCTTTTTTGAATTTTCAATAACTCATCCGCAGTAGCGTTTCTACCAACTTCCTCAAATGACTTAAAACCATGTGCTAGATCATTTCTATTGGTCTTAACTGTTAGTAAATCACTCCCATCTTGAGTTTTTCTTGCATTTGTCTTATATGAAAAACCGTACATATCTGCTATATTTTTTATTTCTCTTGCATCAACATTACCTGAAAATAATCTCTTTTTGTTAAAACTAGCTGAAATGATATCAACTGAAATATTTTGGATACTAACTAAAAGATTAGTTGTGGATTTATTATCTTTATCTTTAATATTATCAATAATAATCTTTTTAATTTCGTTTCTAAGGTCATCAAAAGAAACATTTTTATTTTTTAGTTCATCGAAAACTGCTTCAATTGCATTAGTCATAGTGGATTCAACTAGATTATAGAGCAACAAAAATCCTGTTGCTTTAAGAGTTTTTTCTAAATCATTGTTTATTGGTTTGGTTTTTGTATTCTTAGCATTACCCATGCTTAATTTAATTGAACCTTGCTCTAAATTTTTCAAAAACAAAAAATATCTACTAACCTCTTGAGAACGTTCATCAAAATCTTTAAATAATGTACTTTTCATTAATTACCTAGAAGCTGATCACGAACATAATGAATACGATGAGTGACCTTATTTTGAGAACTATATGTATCAGATGTAGTATATTCTTTAAATGCTTGACTATCTAAAAAATCAGTTGATCTTGGGTTTAGATTTGGGTTTTCTCTTAATGCTAGAGCAATACCTACACAAATTGATTCAAACTTAATTCTAGTTGTCGGTTCATAGCGATCTTTTGTTTTTCGATAAATGTGTAAAGCATTAGGGAAATACTTTTTTATAAATTCTAAAACTAAATAAAATTCATTCTTCATTACATCAATATTTATTGTATCAGATTTATTTTCTTTTTCTAAATAGTTATTTAAAAATTTATGAACCTTTCTGTCAGAATAGTTTTCATAATTATTTAAAAAGGCAAAAAAACGTAAAACAAATTCTTGTGGATCTCTTTTATTGATTTCAGTTTCAGTAAAAGAGCATAAATCTAGAAATAGTTTATATTTTGATAATTCCTCAATTAGATCGAGAAACTTTCCTGGTTTACCTCCCCTGCGTTTCTCCATTTCATTTAATTCGACACTACCACTATTAATTCTCTCAAAAAGATCCCTTCTGATTTCTTCATCCGCTTGTTTTGTTAATAGAATCATTCTAATAGTAGTCCTTTTAAAACGTCTTTGGCGTGGTAGTGGTAAATCTTCAAAAGTAAACCCATTCAGAGTTTTTAATTTCTCAAGATTTTTTAATTTAAGTTCATTGTTAATAAACCTAGTTAATGTACGAATACGTTGTGTACCATCTATAATTTCTAAACGTGCTAAATCTTCTGATCCTGATATATCCGCAACAAAAATATAAGGTATTGGTAAACCTAAAATTAAAGATTCAATAAATTTTGATTGTCTATCTTCATCCCAAGACATTTCTCGTTGATAGTCTGGAATAAACAACTCATTTTCATCTTCATCTCTTCCATCTAAATATTTTTGAATAATTACTTCTATAGGGTATTCTAAAGTGTTGTAGTCAACACGCTTCGTTTTGTCACGAATTTCTATTTCAGCATTTTCTTTGTGTTCATCTGTAATTTTTAATTGAGTTACCATTTGTTTTCGTTAATGTTTAATATCAGAAGTTTTTGTATTAATTGTATTAATTTAACTAATCTAACCAAATTTTACCACTGAGCTAAGTTAAAGGTGGTCTCGGAAAAACACTCTATCTAACTAGTTAGACTAGACCGTAACTTGATCAAGCTTAGGTATTTTATCGGCAGTAATCATATTATTTCCTCAAGCTAAGACTCGCTTGAATTAAATTATACTAAGTATTATTCCGTCTACTTACAACCAGGTTTTTTCACCAGCGATATCTGTAAACACTTTAACTTTAGCATATTTAATTGGATAGGGATCAGCCGTAATTGTTCAGCCATCTTTAATTAAAGCATTTTTCACGGCATTATGATAGATATCTTTTGCTGGCATTTTTACCCAGATCATAAAAATTAGGTGGGCATTGCCCACCCTACTATATTTACTAACGCAAACTACTAGCTGGCATACCCAAAATATCCTCAAGCCTCGGCATATCTTCCAACGGAATCACGCGCCCTTCATCCTCAAAACCAGCGATTTGATCAAAGTTTAAATACCGATACAAATCATCTGCAAAAGGATGAATTCTACTCGCCACAATATCCAAATATTCCTGCACTGTCGGAAGCCGTCCCAGCAACGCACAAACTGCGGCTAATTCTGCTGAACCGAGATACACTCGCGCATCTTTACCCATGCGATTATTGAAGTTGCGGGTAGAGGTAGAAAACACTGTTGTGCCATCAGCAACTCGCGCCTGATTACCCATACACAAACTGCATCCTGGCATTTCTGTACGCGCACCCGCAGCACCAAAAATACTATATACACCTTCTTCTTTAAGTTGGTGTTCATCCATGCGCGTTGGTGGTGCTATCCACAGGCGAGTTTTCACTTCACCTGCGCCTTCTAAAACTTTGGCTGTTGCCCGATAATGACCGATATTTGTCATACAAGAACCGAGGAACACTTCTTGCACTGGATCATTCGCAACTTCCGATAATAACTTAACATTATCGGGGTCATTAGGAGCAGCTACAATTGGTTCTTTGATTTCGTTCAAATCAATTTCAATTATTTCGCCATACTCCGCATCGGCATCACCTTCTAATAACACGGGATTTGCTAACCATTCTTCCATTTTTGCCACACGGCGCAGCATGGTACGCGGATCGTGATAGCCCCGTGCTATCATATTTTTCAGCAGCGCTACGTTAGAACGCAGATATTCCGAAATTGTCTCTACACTCAGCTTAATTGTACATCCGGCACAAGAACGCTCGGCACTAGCATCGGTGAGTTCAAAGGCTTGTTCAACTTTTAAATCTGGCAAACCTTCTATTTCTAGAATTCGCCCAGAGAAGACATTTTTCTTATTCTGCTTCTCTGCTGTCAGCAAACCTTTTTGAATTGCGACATAAGGAATGGCATTCACGACATCCCGCAGGGTAATACCTGGTTGTAATTCTCCTTTAAATCTTACCAAAACTGACTCTGGCATATCTAAAGGCATGACACCCAAAGCCGCCGCAAAGGCCACTAATCCAGAACCTGCGGGGAAGGAAATACCCAAGGGGAAGCGGGTGTGAGAGTCGCCGCCAGTTCCCACGGTGTCGGGTAGCAGCATCCGGTTTAACCAAGAGTGGATGATACCATCACCGGGACGCAGGGCAACACCGCCACGAGAAGCAAAGAAGTCGGGGAGTTCGTGATGGGTTTGGATGTCTACTGGTTTGGGATAAGCTGCTGTGTGGCAGAAACTTTGGATAACTAAGTCTGCACTGAAACCAAGACAGGCGAGTTCTGTCAATTCGTCGCGGGTCATGGGGCCTGTGGTATCCTGGGAACCAACGGTAGTAATGATGGGTTCGCAAGATGTGCCGGGACGTACACCAGGTAATCCGCAAGCTTTACCGACCATTTTCTGTGCCAAGGTGTAGCCTTTACCTGTATCAAAAGCTTGCTGAGGACGGGTGAAAACGGTGCTGGGTTCTAAACCAAGTGCAAGACGAGTTTTGTCGGTGAGGGTACGTCCAATAAGTAGGGGGATGCGTCCACCTGCGCGGACTTCATCAAGGATGGTGTCGGGTTTGAGGGCGAAGGTGGAAATGACTTCGCCTGTTTCGTTGGTGATTTCGCCTTTGTAGGGATGGATGGTAATTACCATGCCGGTTTCTAGTTGGGTGACATCGCACTGAATAGGCAAAGCACCGGCATCTTCTGCTGTGTTAAAGAAAATAGGCGCGATCGCACCACCTAAAACATAACCCCCAGCGCGTTTGTTTGGCACAAAAGGTATATTATTTCCTGTATGCCACAATACGGAGTTGATGGCAGATTTCCGCGAAGAACCAGTACCAACTACATCCCCCACGTAAGCTACAGGATGCCCTTTTTTCTTCAACTCGGCAATGGTTGCCAAGCTTCCCGGTTGCCGTGACTCTAACATCACTAAGGCGTGTAAGGGAATATCTGGGCGAGTTGTGGCACTTTGGGCGGGGGATAAATCGTCGGTATTGGTTTCGCCAGGAACTTTAAAAACGGTGACAGTAATCGCTTCTGGAACTGTGGGGCGGAGGCTAAACCATTCAGCTTCCGCCCAAGAGTCAATCACCAGTTTGGCGAAAGGATTGGTTTTAGATAACTCTAAAACATCGTGGAAGGCATCGTACACCAAAAGGATTTTGCTTAAGGCGTTGGCGGCATAGGCGGCGATGGGTTCCTTTCCTTGTCCGCCCATTACCAGAGGTGTTTCGGATGAGTCGGAGACGGATACGGTGGGCAATTGCAGCAAATCGATTAAAGATTGCACGTTGTAACCACCGATCATTGTACCCAGCAATTGCACCGCTTCTATGGGCGCAATCAACGGACTGGTGATTTCCTCCTTGGCAATGGCGGTGAGAAATCCGGCTTTGACATAAGCTGCTGGATCAACACCAGGAGAAACGCGATCGCTCAATAAATGCAATAATATATCCTCTTGACCCTTTGGCGGATTTTTCAGTAATTCGCACAGTTCAGATGTTTGCTTTGCATCTAATGGTAAAGGGGGTATTCCCAGTGCTGCTCTTTCGGCAACGTGTTTACGATATGATTCCAGCATTCTTAACTCCACTCCAAATATTTAGCCAAACATCGTTTAAGTGTGTATCATCACTTCCCTAGTTTCAAGAGCATTCAACCTCACAAGTCTTTACAAATAGAATTAACAGGAAGTGAATCTCCTTACTTTAAGTTTTTTGTCTAGCAAGGACTTATAATTATCACTGTATAACTCTTTTTCTTGATCGGGCTCTTTGAAAATAATTCTCTTTTCGTCTTTATTAACTTGGTACTCTGTCTATTTATCAGATAAGATAATTTATTTGTCCTCTGTGTTACACTTCCCTTGTATATGTCCAAAACTTACACCGTAGAAATTAATCACCAAGGCAAAATTCATACTTTGCAAGTTCCCGAAGATGAAACGATTTTATCAGTTGCCGATGCCGCTGGTTTGGAACTGCCGAGTTCTTGTAATGCAGGTGTTTGTACGACTTGCGCCGGTCAACTATCTGAGGGAACTGTGAATCAAACTGATGGCATGGGCGTTAGTCCAGATTTGCAAAAGCAGGGTTACGTATTGCTTTGTGTTGCCAAACCCCTTTCTGATTTGAAACTTCAGACAGAAAAGGAAGACATAGTTTATCAGTTACAATTTGGCAAAGATAAATAATCACTGAACAGTTATCAGTATACCCAATGATTATTCATAACTGAATAACTGTTCACTGACATTACTAAATCTGATAAATAACATAAATATTTCATCGCAACTGACATCAGCTATTCTAGAAACTACAAATCAACAGGATTTACTAAGATGACGACTCATTTTATTACCGCAGAAATTGATTTACAAGAAACTCCCGCAGAATTACTAGAAGCAATTGAAACAGAGTTGAAGAAACAAGGCGAACCCCTGCGTTGGGCTGTTACCTCTGTAGATGTTGACAAACAAAAAGCTACAGTTGAAGCCGTGGTGACAAAGAGTGCTGAGTCCTGAGTAGTGAGTCCTGAGTCAGAAGTTAAAAGTTGAGAGTGGGCAATGGCTATTTCATTTTCATCTAGCCCGCCTCAGAATGAATTCTCAGTCTAATAGCGAAAGTCGTCTTAAGACGACTGAGAAAAGATTATAGTCCGTTTTAACGGACTTTAGTTATTAGCCTGGAACTTTAGTTCTGGGCGGTTTATGTTTGGAACGAAATAGCCCTGGATTTTTACTCATAACTCATAATTGGGCACTCATAACTTCAAGATGAATCGTCCCTACACAGCTATTTTAATTGTACCAACTGGCGTTGGGGCTACCATTGGGGGTTATGCAGGAGATGCTTTACCTGTTGCTAGAGTTATAGCACAGGTTTGCGATCGCCTAATTACTCACCCTAATGTCCTGAATGGCGCAAGTTTGTACTGGAATCTTCCTAACTCTTGCTATGTTGAAGGTTACGGACTTGACAAATTCGCCTCTGGGTGCTGGGGTTTGCGTCCAGTCCGTAACAACAAAGTAGGTTTGCTTTTAGACCAAGGCATTGAGCCAGAGTTACGGCTACGACATATACAAGCCGCAGATGCAGCCAGAGCCACTCTCGGATTGACCTTAACAGATTATGTAATTACTGATGCACCGTTAAATGTAGAATTACGGTCTTCGCCATCGGGAGCTAGTTGGGGAACAATTGGCAACCCGGATAGCTTGTTACGGGCAGCTGAAATATTAATTAAAAAAGCGGGGGCAGAAGCGATCGCAGTTGTTGCCCGTTTCCCCGATGATATAGACTCAGAAGCAGTACAGAAATATCGCCACGGTGAAGGGGTTGATCCCCTAGCGGGTGCAGAAGCCGTAATTAGCCATTTGCTAGTGCGAACCTTCCAAATTCCTTGCGCCCATTCTCCTGCCCTTTTGAGCGAACCTCCACAACCTGATTTATCTCCTCGTTCCGCCGCCGAAGAATTAGGTTATACCTTTTTGCCCTGCGTCCTTGTAGGATTAAGTCGTGCCCCACAATTTATAATAGAGAAAGGAGTGATTACATCAGAGAAAGGAGATATTTGGGCAGACGAAGTAGATGCTGCGATCGCACCTGCAAATGCTTGTGGTAGCAGTGCCTTACTGAGTTTAAGCCAAAGACGATGCCAAATAATTACAATAGAAGAAAATAAAACTCTGATAAAAGTTCCTCCCCAACCGTTGGGAATCAAAGCTATACAGGTAAACTCATATTTAGAAGCAGTAGGTGTATTAGTAGCACACAAAGCAGGCATCAACCCCTCTGCTCTTTGCCCCAAATTATTACCTTTGGAGTCATTAGTCATTAGTTATTAGTTATTTTCCCACAATGCCCAATGCCCCATACCCAATGCCCCACTCTTTAAAAACCCGTGGTTGAACAACAAAAGCAAGAGCCAGAAATTCCGTATCTGACACGTGTCCAAGTACTTGGGGCGATGGGAGTGACTGCAATAATTTTGTTGATAGTCGCCAAATTGTCGTTGTACTTGGGTAACTTTTCCCTATTTTCCTGGAAGTGGGATGAGAAGGATTTGCTGTTGGGTGTAGGATTGGGATTTGTGATCACTGCGTTAAGTGGCATAGCTTATCGCGTTTGGACTCCCTACCGTCAAAGTGCAGATTATTATCTAGAAGTGGTATTAAAACCCTTAGCCTTACCAGACTTAATTTGGCTGGGTTTACTACCAGGTTTAAGTGAAGAATTGTTATTTCGGGGTGTAATGCTGTCAGCTTTAGGCTTAGATCATGTGGCTGTCATTGTATCTAGTCTTTGCTTTGGCATCTTGCATTTTAGCGGTTCCCAACAATGGCCTTATGTGATTTGGGCAACAATTGTCGGGAT
>CAZZZY010000170.1:0-9996 GCA_964658545.1 uncultured Acetobacteraceae bacterium
CAACGCGCTCATCTAATTTCTGAATCTGGGCGATCGCTCTAGCTTTGGTGTACTCCAGTGTTCCTTTGCGTAGTGCTGAAAGGATGTCTTCTGGAAGGTTTAGCAGTGGTAGGCGGTTGTTGGCGAATGATTCCCAGGTCATTAAACCCAAGCCTTCAAACACAGATTCAACAGTTTTTCGGTCTGGATTTACAAGGGGTGAGTCTGACTCCTTATCATCTGCGTCTTTTCCAATAACGTTATTGGAAGTTTCCTTGGAGTCCAATTCTTCTTGGATAATAACGTTATTTTCAGCGTCTAATTTCTCAGATTCATCCTTCCCAATAACATTATTATGAGCATAAAAATTTTCATCTTCATCTTTGACAATCACCTGATTGTCAGCTTGCTCTGAGTCCAATTCCTGTTTTCCAATAACGTTATTGGAAGATAAGGCAGCTTCTTTGCGTTCGTGTTGCAAGCGGCGCAGTAATGGCGGAATCTCCTCAACACTTCGACCTAGTTTGAGAGACAGCAGTTGCAGAATGCCTTCAGTTTCTTCAACTGGGTTGAGGTCTTCCCGAAGTAAGTTTTCTATAAGTGCAAATTGAAAAGCTGCGTTATCATCTAACTCTCTAATGACGACGGGGACAACTTTTAGCCCAATACTTAAGGCAGCACGATAGCGGCGTTCTCCTGCGACTAATTCGTGTTTCTCTTCATCAAGAGGACGTACCAATAGGGGCTGCAAGATGCCATGCTGCTTGATGGATTCAGTTAACTGCTTTAATGCCTCGGAGTCAAAGTAACGGCGCGGTTGATTCGGAGGCAGAGAAATCTGGTCTATTGGCATGGACACTTGAGAATCGGCATTATTAATAACGCCTGTGGTGTCCCAAGGTACTTCAATTTTACTTTTGAGGGGCTGGCTTGCTTTAGTGCGTCTCATTTTAAGGATTCTAAACTAAGGGCTATTTTTTTCAAGATTGCAACAGATGGGTGTTTGGGATCGTAAACTGCAAGGGGCATTCGTTCTTCTGAAGCATCAACAAAAGCAGTGGAGCGAGGAATCGGGGCAAAGACAGTTCCAGCGCTTGCTAGTTGTTCGGTGATGGCTGCTAGGGTACGAGTGTCCTGGGAGTTACGGGCATCGTATTTTGTGGGGACAAATCCGGCTATTTGCAGTTTGCGGTTTGGTTTGTTGCGTACTGTAGCAACCGTTTTTAGTAATTCACCTGTTCCCTCAAAGGCTTTGAAATGGGTTTCTAGGGGAACGAGAACATGAGTAGCTGCTACAAGGGAGATGTAAGAAAGTAGCCCTAAGCTGGGAGGGCAATCTATTAAGATAAAATCGTAATCGGATTCAATTGGTTCAATAGCTTCTTTCAGGCGGAAATCGCGCATAGAAGCATTAACCAATTGCATTTCTGCTGTACTCAGAGAGATATTGGCTGGGGCTAAATCCATACCATGAATCCCTTCAATAATTGGCAGGGGTTGTTCATCCACAATGGCATTGTTGACAGTTTGCTCTATGTCTCTTGGAGCCAAGCCCATAAAAATAGTTAAGCTGGCTTGGGGGTCTATGTCGATGAGCAGGACGCGATGACCCAGTTGTGCTATGTGGTAGCCCAGGTTTTGGGTAAGGGTGGTTTTGGCAACACCTCCCGCCTGATTAAAAACTGCGATGATTCGGCTCATAAGTGAGTTGGTTTACCTGCCCCGTTACAATTAATATTACTGGTGATGGGGCAATCGGTACTGTTTATTTTTGTCCGAGGCTGCTGTTTTACTTAAAATTGTGATGATATAGGTTATAGCCGAATGGGAGAAGCAAAACGCAGAAGAAAATTAGACCCGAATTATGGTATTGGTGGAGTAACGCCTAGAAAAAAACCAGAGTTGATTCCTGAAATAATTTACACCGATCGCATTCAGCTAAAAAATCTCCCGTTGACGATTGAATCACTAGCGGATTACGACTTAACAATCATTGATTGTGATTTTCTCCGAATCAACCCAAGTTTAATACATGCAAATTTTGAGCATTTGAGAGATGAAGCAATGGGATTTTGTCAGAAATCTTATTCCTATGGAAGGAAAACTTATCTCAAGCCATTAATGAGGAATAAGGAAAATTTAGAGCGGGTAAAAAATGAACTGGGAAATCAACAGGGTGTGCTGTTCATTTATGATGACTATGAACTGTCGGATCTATGTACATTCTTTTGGGTTCAAGCAGTAGATTGTGAGCGTCAAGTAAAAATGGCTTTAGGAGATTATGTAGGTAGTTGGATTGCTAATTTAGTTAAAGAATCAGCAAAACTTGCATCTATCAACAACTTTCCCATATTGACTTATTCTCCAATTTCACAAATAAATGATTCAGCGCCAGCCTCATTTTTTCTAGCTAATTTAGCCGATACCTCAAGATAGTTGTCTATTGCTAGACAGTTACCAGTAATAAAATGCCCAAAAATTGCTTGTAGGGTTTCATCGAGTTTTAAAGACTCAAGTCCTGCGATCACTGTCAGTGGTCAAGGTGTCTTTCTTTCCAGGATTTAAGAACTCGTGGCTCGGAGTCGGCGCAGCGGAGTGGCTCTTGCGGGCTTGCAGGATCTAGTTGGCCCAACCAGTAATCTCCCTGCCCGTAAGAGCCACCGACTCCGAGAGCGAAGCGGTCACGAGTTCGTCGGGTCTACATGAGATCATCGACTAAAACCACGCCCCCGTTGCTTTTGCTCCAGTTCCTCTTGCTGCCGTTGTTCAATAAGAATCTCATTCCAAGTAAGCCCACTAGGTGCAATTCTTTTAGCCTGGGGCAGCATTGACTGAACGACAAGAGATGTTTCATTTCCCCGATCATCGTTATTAAATGCCAACCCAATCCTGCTGATATTTCTGAGAAGTTCAAATGGCAAGTTATCCCGGCTGAACCCCATTTGTAGCTGCTTGTTCCCTTACAGTTCACAAGCATCAAGGTGAGAGAAAAAATGACTACACAGTTTTCCCCACTTACCTAGAGACAGATCAGAAGCAATACTAAACCCAAATATACGCGTTCTCCAAAAAGGCTTAAAGAAGCCAAAGAATGGGAGGTGTCCTTCAGGAGCCTCTCTAGTGAAGATAAGCTCGTGATCATCAAGAAAACAGTTTAGTGAGTGCCATCCTATACGATCACTAAAATATTTATAGGTTTCAGCATATGCCACATGTTCATTTCCGTATAGCAATGTTGTTAGATAATCCTTTGCTTCGGTAACCTGAATATTTTCCCAAATACGTCTTTGCACACTGAAGCCAAAACGTTGATTACTATAATTCAACCAGAGATGGTTGAGGATATATAAATCTCGGTAAGGTAAATTCTCGATGTCTTTCAATTCAAGCCAGCCTTCTCGTTCTTGAGCAGATACCTTAAGTATGATTGCTGTGGTTTCTTTATCCGCTTCTTGCCATGCCTCTGCTTGTAGCAATTTCTGTAGACGGAGATAGTGGTCTTCTGGCTCAAAATTGGGGCGAGCGTCAAGCTCAAAATCATGACTAATGTTAGACTTCTTGTGAAGAATAGGGGTTAGTTGTTCTGGAATACCTGCTAACTGAATTGCAGCACAACCAAATTTGTGAGCAAATTCAACAGATCGTCCTGCTCCTAGAGCATCGTAAAAGCCTACAGCAAATTCAATTGCTGCTCTATCCCCTATCGCCTTTTTCATGCCAATCACATAGTTAATGTGTTGAGCAATCACACTCGCCTGCACCTCGGAGTAACAACCGTTAAGAACAACACACTCTATCTGTTCGGCAAACAAATCAAACAATCCCGCTAAGGCTTCTCCATCAACTAGCTTTGCCGAACTTGTTTCATCTTCAAAGACCAGACCATCATCCCCCATTCCATGCCCCGAAAAATGAACAATCTGCGGATTGATATCCAATATTGCCCGTTGAATATCCCTTGGTCGCACTGCCCATTTCTGGTATAAGACAAATTGATCGCGATATTTAGCTCGCTCCAATCCAGCAACGATTTCACGCACCTCCTCATCCAAACGCAGCGGTGTTGTACCTTTAGGATTTGCTGATAAAATCAAAATCTTCTTCATTAGGATTTTGGCTTTCTGAATTTGGAATCAGCCAGTAGTTCTGTAAGTGCTGACTGGATATCTACAATACGAGTTTTTAGCTTTTCTTTGGTGGTAGACTTGCGAAATCGGTAAAACGTGTAATCTTGCCCTGAAAGTATTGTATTTTCTGTCTGTAAATCTAAAGCATTTCCACTTTTCTTAGCGTTATTAAAATTACAGGTTTAAACCATGCTGATTTAAGAAGGCGTAGATATAGCGTAGGTGACACCAAGGGAAAAGTAGTACAAATTTTCCTGAAAACACTTTTTCTAGTAATTTAAGAACTCGTTGCGACTCTTGCGACAAAGTGGAGTGGTAGGGGCGGGCTTGCGGAGTTTGTCAGCCCAACCAGTAATTATTCTGCCCGTCCCTACCACCGCATGATTCGAGCGACAAGCGGTCACGAGTTCGCCGGATCAACGCGAGATTATCGACTAAAACCCCTAGAGCGTTGCTTTTGCTCCAGTATTTCTTGCTGCTGTTCAATAAGAATCTCATTCCAAGTTCGCCCCTTGGGTGCAATTCTTTTAGCCTGGGGTAACATTGACTTTACGACTTGGGCGGCAAGATTCCCTTGATCATCATTATTAAATGCCAGCCCAATCCTGCTGATATTTCTGAGAAGTTCAAAAGGCAAGTTATCCGGGTCATCCACTGCCATGTACATTGTTCTCACTGATGGTTGGCCCTTATGTCCGTCTCTGTCAATCTCTGCCATTGTCAGGGCATCAATGGGGGAAGAACACAAGTACACTCTCTCGATTTTATCGTCTGCCTCTCCACCCAATTTCAGATGAAACCAGCCCTCGGAGCGATCGCTGTCAGGATACTTGAAAGCACGATTGTCAATCCGTGCGGTATCCCAAACCAGTGCGCCTGACTTTTCACCGTTTAGATCCCGCTTAATAAAGACAACATTTCGCTGTTGATCTATATAACCCAACCGCTGCTGCTGTAATGGTTGCACAAGAAAATTAGTTATAGCGCGTTTTTGAGTCAGGTAATACTGTAGTACTTGCCTTTTGCTTTCATCCTCTGGTGGAGGTACAAACTGGGGTTTATTTGGTGTTTGGGCTGAAATAATTCGTTGTTGTGGCGGCTCTAATGGTAGGGATTTAACAGGATTTAACAGCACTTCGTTAATACGTTGGTCATCGCGTTGTGGTTGGTAGTCAACTCCTCGATGTTTTTGCAATCCTGGGAACGTGTAAGCTGCACCTAATTGTGTGCCACTGAAAGCCTGTCCATCTTTCTCATAAGAAATTCCTTTTGACTTCCCATTTCTGGTAAATCCTGACCTCACACTGATACCATCAACCTGTAACCGCATGATGAATAAAGGCATCTGGGGATTGTCAACAGATGCGTTGTCAATTGTTTGCTGAATCTGCTCCTTAATGATGCGCTCTGGTGGGGTATCGCGCTTACCCGATGAATATTCTTCTTGCTCTCGCCGGATACGCCTGATTTGTCCTGTGCTGGGTGTGCGATTCAGTTTCTCTCTACTGCCCTGTACTTGCACTAATTCATAATCTTGCTCGATTTGTCGCAGCACTTTCTCAGAGCGCACATAATCCCAGGAATCATGCACTAAAAGCCCCGTATCCATCCTAATCCGGCTGGCTGCAATGTGGATGTGGTCGTCGTCGGTGTTATAGTGGCGGAAGATGACAAATTGATTAGCATCAAAGCCCATTTCCTTCATGTAGCGATCGCCAATCTCGTTCCACTTCTCATCATCTAAAAAGTCACCCTTAGCTGCTGATAGAGAAACATGGTAAACAACTCGGTCTGCATCAGAATTTAGTTGTCGAGACAACTTAAACTCCCGCGCCAATTCACGCGCATTTCTTCCGCTCATGTTGCCGCCGATGAGTTTGGCATCTTCGCGGGATTCTAAATAATCCAACAGCTTGCGAAAACCTCTGCCTTTAGTCTGCTTCCCAATCATCGTCTTCCTCTTCTTCCGAGTCGTCATCATCAACATCATCCGAGGCAATGTCTCGTCTGCACTGATGCAACAGTTCTAAAAGTTCTCTTAGCAGTTCTGGATCAGCAGGTAAAGTTCGCCCAATTAAGAGTGCTGTGTTAGTTGCCTTGACAAGCTGGTTGAGGTTGTTGCCGATTTGTCCTAATTCCCAATATGTTTGCAAGCTAATTTTACTTAGTCGTTTAGGCAATGGACGCATCAACGCATTGCGCCTCATAAGTTCACTTGCTGACATTCCCGCATCTTGTGATTTAATACGAATCATATCCAGTTCGATATCACTTAACCTTACTGGAAAAATATGCTTTCTAACGAGTCTTTTTGACTGCTTGCGATTAGCCATAACCAGAGGTTTAGGGTACAAAGCGACGCGGGGTTTTTTAAGGGGGTGCGCCCCCTTGAACCAGCCGCCGTCCGAGCGGACGCGAGGTAAAGCGTTAGCTTTAAGGCATGGCTGGCTCCTAGCCGAGACACGGGGGAGGGCGATGTGTCGAGTGCTACAGAGACACGGGACACAGCGAGAGACTGGGGGCGGGGGGACGACAGCGTAGCTCTTAGGACGATTTCGGGTGATTACGGGTGGGATGAAGAACGATGACAGCGTAGCTGTTTCGTCATAATTATATCAGTGTTTGCTGAATCACTGCGACGGCGTAGCCGGAGTGCCTTGGCTACAGTCAGCAATGGAAAAATTTTGGGAGGTTGAAGTAGTGGATCTCCAAGAAAGATTAAGAAAACTAGGACTAATTACTTTGTAGAGATAAAATTTAATTAAATAATTTCAGACGGACTTCGGAAAGCATTAATTACTTTATCAAGTTCCTGAGCGATCGCTAATAACTCCATCTCACGCCACCGTTTGCCAACAACTTGCATTCCAATCGGTAGACTATTTTGAGTCTGTCCAATCGGAATCACTACCGCAGGATGTCCACTCAGATTAAATAGCATGGTGTAAGCTCCGTTTGCCACTGCATGAGGGTAGGGTCGGCCATCAATCTCAATAGCACTCCAAGCGGGACGATGGGTAAAGGCAGGGGTTGCAGCAACAGGAGTGAGCCAAACATCCCACGGTTCTAATGCCTCATCTATCTGGGCAGTGAAGTGATCGCGCTCGGTAAGTACCTCAAAATATCCTTTCAGACGTGGGTTCAACAGTTCTGGTAGAAGGCGGCTAAAATCCCCCAATTTGCGGAGTTCTTTGTCGCCTTGGGTGGCGGTGCGAAAAATCTGCTGCCAACTGCGACGCACGTTATATCGATCTACAGGTTGAGCGTAAATGTTGATGTATGCAGCCATCCGCCCGTAGAGGTTCAGTGTTTTTGATAGATCAAAGTTTTTGGGAAGCCAGCGTTCAATTTGGACACCTGCTTGAGTCAGGGTTTGTGCGATTGCAGCCATTGCGGTTTGAATCTCGGACGCAACAGGAACCTCCAACCATTCATCGAGCCAAGCAATTTTGAGATTCTGCAAAGACTTACCTTCAGGGATATCAAGAGGAATTGGCGGCACATCAGGACGGCGAATATCAGAGCCTGCAATTAATGAGAAGCACAGCCGGATATCTTCGAGCGATCGCGCAAAACAACCCACTGTAATCATTTGCCGAAGACACACTGGCATTCCAGGCACTTCTGGAATTTGCCCTGCTGTAGAAATGCGGCGATCCGTAGGCTTCAAACCATACACGCCGCAGAAGTGAGCGGGCTGACGCACTGAACCCGCGATATCGTTGCCTAAATCCAATGGCGATAGCCCTGCTGCAACAGCCGCAGCACTCCCCCCAGAACTCCCGCCAGCAGTGTAGTCAAGATTCCAAGGATTATTTACTCGTGGAAAGAGGGAATTCGTACTCTGGTAATCGCCAGCCAGTTCAGCCATATTTGTTTTTCCCAAGATGACTGCTCCGGCTGCTCGAAGTCTGGCAACGACGGTGGCATCTTGTTGAGGTACGTAGTCTTTGAGGGGAATGTAGCCCGCTGTAGTTAGCAATCCTGCTGTTTCAAAAATGTCTTTAATGGTGATGGGAACGCCATGTAAAGCGCCCCAGTTTTCGCCTTTAGCTAAAGCCTCATCAGCCAGCCTGGCCCTAACATAGGCATTTTCCTCATCCAGCGTGCAAATGGCATTCAACTTCGAGTTGTGTTTGGCGATTTGAGCCAAGTAAGCATTGAGAACTTCAACAGCAGAAACTTCGCGATCGCGAATCATTCGCGCAAGCTGATGGGCAGGAGCAAACGTCAGGCTACTCATAGGCGTAGACAGGTAGTTCTTGATAAAGTTAATTATATTCACTTTTAGTTAATTAAATTAACTAAATTATTTATGGGTCGTCCAGTCAAAGAAAAGTCCTTGACGCAGCAGGATGTAATTAATGCTGCGATCGCCTGTCTCGATCAAGAAGGGGAAGCTGCTTTAGGTGTGAATCGGGTTGCAAGGGAATTGGGTATTAAGCCTCCTGCGATTTACAAGCATCTAGATGGCAATGTAGCTTTGCGACGGGCAGTTGCACTCACCATCTGGCAGCAATATATTGAATGGTCTCGTCAACAAACCAACGGACTGGAAGATCCCCACGCATTACTCCGGGCAGGAGGACGGGCAACGCGGAACTTTGCGCGTTCGCATCCCAACCGCTATCGAGTTATGACCCAATTTCAACTCAACCTCAACGATCAAGAAACTTCCCCGATGATTCAAGAAGTCTTCAGCTTCCTCAAACGTGTGCTGCAAGTCTACAATCTCAGTGAAACAAAATTAATTGATGCAATGCGAATGGTTAACGCAGCAATTACTGGTTTTATCGCCATCGAACAGGCTGGATTAATGACATTAGAACGTTCTACTGATGCTAGCTATGAGGTGATGATGGACGCGCTAGTAGTTGCAATCCAACATATTCAAGAAGTTGACTCATGATATTTAACGAACAAGGGGTCGAGCGGAGATCAGCCCAAAATAGTGCCACTTACATTAGCAGACATCATTTTTAGCGGTTTTGAGCAGGATTAGCTACTTAAAACCTCATTTTTTAGCCCATTTAGCCACGCTCTCACCAGCACTGCTTTTGAATATGGCAGTGCAAATATGATTTCAAAATTTCTCTGGTCTATTTCAGTCCCTATCTACTAGTGTCAGTTCAGTGAACGGCAACAAAACGACTGTATTGTTGGTTAAGTTCTGACATCTGGCTCTACTATCTAATGTTTTGCTCTGTACTAAAAACTGGTCTACATCTCCTCTGACTGTACATACTTGCCCAATTAGGGTTTCTATAAGGGATTTCGGGTGATGGTGATTTGGATCTCCTAAATTATTTTGAGTATTAAAAGACATAGCTGATCCATCAGACTCTCCAAGATTTTGAAGGCGTTCGCGTCGTGCGGCACGTTTAGCTAATATGGACATCAGGTTAGACCAAGTTTCAGCATCAAGCCGGTAGACTTTAATTTTTTGCTTCTCAAACCCCGGCTCAAACCTCGACCAGCGAAATGCCGCTTTGATTCCCAACTGTGATAACATTTGATGCACAACATTGACATCACTCATTTTGTCGCTGATGGTGCGGTTGAGATGGTGTAATATTTCTGGGGCATATTTACGAATCTTGTCGGCGTAGGGTTTGAGGTCAGCCTTAGTCCATTCTCTATTTGGATCTAAAAAATCGTTTAATCCAAATGCTTCTCGCATCTTTCGCCGCAGTGCTGTACCGGAAATATCCCACGGGCAAATAGCTTGATTCCAGTTAGCTTGTTTCTCTAATGATTTGGCTGTTCTATCAAGTCCTAATTCGGGATAAAGTTGCGCCTCTAAGTTGAGCAGTTCCCCGCGTCGTCTGCCTTCTTTGTCCCAAAGTACATGTTCTAGAGTTAGCTCGTCTACGCAGTAGAAATCTTTCAG
>CAZZZY010000171.1:0-2259 GCA_964658545.1 uncultured Acetobacteraceae bacterium
TGACTATTAAGCAGATTCTGGCTTCGGTAGTGAAGATGGATGTATTATCAGTTCGGCAGTCGAGCGCTTCTCGACCATCTCCCTTGTTACTGTACAACGTGTCACATCCTTACGGGATGGTAATTCGTACATTACATCCAGCATCAGTTCTTCGACAATGCCCCGTAACGCTCTAGCACCAGTTTTCCGGCGGTAGGCTTCTTGTGCGATCGCTCGTAAAGCATCTGGTTTAAAATCTAGCTGGACATTATCCATCTTCAGCAGTTTTTGGTACTGCTTCACTAAGGCGCTGCGTGGTTGGGTGAGAATCGCCATCAGCGCTTCTTCATCTAGCGGATCTACTACTGCTACCATTGGCACGCGCCCAATAAATTCTGGAATCATGCCAAATTTTACTAGATCATCTGGTGCTAGATGGCGGAGAGTATCTGCTGCTCGTTTTTCCTTTGTTTGACCTTCTCCAGGTTGCACAAAGCCTATTGCTTTTTTGCCAACTCTCTGATCCACAACCTTTTCTAGACCGACGAAAGCACCACCACAGACGAACAAAATATTACTTGTATCAATCTGGATGCAGTCTTGATAGGGATGCTTGCGCCCTCCTTGGGGTGGTACGTTGGCGATCGTTCCCTCTAACATTTTCAGCAAGGCTTGCTGCACGCCTTCGCCAGAAACATCGCGGGTAATTGACGGATTTTCACTCTTGCGAGCAATTTTGTCAATTTCATCAATGTAGATAATTCCTCGTTGTGCTTCTTCTATATCCAAATCTGCCACTTGCAACAGTCGCAGCAAGATATTTTCCACATCTTCTCCCACATACCCTGCTTCCGTCAGCGTTGTAGCATCAGCGACGGCAAAGGGGACATCCAAGATTTTCGCTAGGGTTTGCGCTAAAAGAGTTTTGCCGCAACCAGTCGGGCCAATTAACAAAATGTTGGACTTTTGCAGTTCTATAGCATCATCCGCCCCACCTTTGCCACTGGCTTTAGACTGAATGACCGCTAACCGCTTGTAATGATTGTAGACGGCTACTGACAGGACTTTTTTTGCTTCGTCTTGACCAATAACGTGCTCGTCTAGATACTTTTTAATCTCTCTTGGCTTGGGTATTTGGTTAAACGAAATACTAGAAGAGTGAGTACGCCGTTTTTGAGGTGGTTCTGCTCTTGGTGCCGGTTGTGCTACCGCACCATTAGTATCTAGTAACTCCTCGTCTAGTATTTCATTACACAAGTCAACGCATTCATCGCAGATGTAGACTCCCGGGCCTGCGATTAATTTACGCACCTGCTCTTGAGATTTGCCACAAAATGAACATTTTAAATGGGAGTCGTGCCTAACCATACCAGCCTCTTATTTCAGAATGGTGACGTTTTCCCCTGCTACGGGAAGATTTTGCCTGGAAATTACCTGATCAATCAAACCGTAGTTTTTCGCCTCTTCTGCCGACATAAAAAAGTCGCGCTCAGTATCTGCTTCAATTCTTTCTAAGGGTTGACCAGTATGGTGAGCCATTAACTGATTCAACTTAGCCTTAACGTAAAGAATTTCTCTGGCTTGAATTTCAATGTCAATGGCTTGACCTTGAGCGCCACCAAGTGGTTGGTGAATCATAATCCGAGAGTCGGGCAGAGACATTCGCTTACCGGCAGCCCCTGCTGTCAACAAAAATGCCCCCATGCTCGCGGCTAATCCAAAACAAATGGTAACAACATCAGGGCGAATTTGCTGTATTGTATCATAGATTGCCATCCCTGCGTAGACCGAGCCGCCAGGAGAATTAACATACAGTTGAATGTCTTTTTCTGAGTCTTCGGCATCTAGGAATAACAACTGAGCCACAATTGAATTGGCTACGGCATCGTCTATTGGCGTTCCCAAAAAGATAATCCGCTCTCGCAGCAGGCGGGAGTAGATGTCGAAAGCCCTTTCTCCCATGCCAGATTGTTCTATCACCATCGGTACGATGTTGCTAGGACTGTTCAACTGGGAGTTAATGTTTATTCGACTTTGGTTGCTGATGGGGTAGTTTCCCGACTGCGATACAAGCATACAAATATATCTGACGATAATTTAGGACAAATGTTTCAGCAGCAAATGCTGCCTTTTCGACGAATGGGATTTTTATAAGCTACGTGTTAACCATTATGCCTCATATTAACCTCCTCTCGTGAAACACAGTATCAAGCTTAGGTGATAACATATGTCCCTATTTGCCGAAAATTCATTAATTATTTAATTATTTTGACTTTATCC
>CAZZZY010000171.1:2269-9978 GCA_964658545.1 uncultured Acetobacteraceae bacterium
ATTAGTTCTTTTCCCCCTGCTTCCCCTGCCTCATCCTCCCTGCTCCCTGCTTCCTTTAACTTACCCATTTCACCAGTACTTTAACTCAGAACTGGTGAACTTATGGCTGTGGGATCTTTTATGATCCTTCTGTGACTTGTGCGGAAGGTTCGCTGTTTTCTTCCTTTGTCTGAGGTGCATCAGCATCAGCATCAGCATCTGGTTCTGCCTCTTCTGTCTCCTCTATGGGATTCAAGGAGCCTTCGGGTACAAGTTCAACTGAGGAATGTTCTAAGAGCCAATCGATAGTTTTTTCAGTTAACAGTTCGTTTTCCACGATTGAGCGCAGTCTATCTTTATCAACGTTCTGCTCCTCTGGATACTGTTCCAAAAGTTCTTTGACTTTGACTGCGATTTCTTCCGGTGTTACCTGGATAGATTCGCGTTTACCGACTTCTCGCAAGAACAAAGAGCGTTTGATGCGTTCTATAGCCTCAGTGCGCGATCGCTCCCGTAATTGAGGAATAATATCTTGAGTAAACAACTTCTGCACATCCAATCCCTGCTGAGAGAGCTGCCTTGCTGTTTGCATTAACATTGCATCTACTTCTTGCTCTACCAAGGTTAGTGGTAAGTCAACTTCTACGTGCTTGAGCAGTTCCGTTAACAAGGCCTCCTGCTTATTTGCTTTTGTTTTGTCGTCTGCTTCCTTTTGATATTGCTCTACCAAAGAAGCGCGTAACTCCTCTAAGGTTTCAAAATCGCTGATTTCCTGGGCGAAATCATCATTGATTTCTGGTAATTCCTTTTCCTTCAGCTCTTTGAGTGTCACTGTGAAAGTTGCCGCTTTTCCAGCTAAATCTTCATTAGCATAAGGATCTGGGAACTGCGCCGCAATTTCTCTGGTTTCTTCCAGATTCATCCCTACTATTCCCGAAATAAAGCCTGGAATAAACTTATCTTCTTGCAACTCAACTTTAAAATCAGTTGCTTGGGCTCCAGGAATCGCTTCTAGTTCAGCTGTTTCGTCTTCGCCCTCCACTCTGGCGAATGAACCTTTAAAATCAACTACGGCAATATCGCCGATTTGGGCTGCACGTCCTTCCACAGGAATCAATGTTGCTAATTCTTGACGTTCTTTGTCGAGGGTACCGTCCACTCGTTCTGGATCGTACTTGACTTCTTCAGCTTGGAAAAGCAAATCAGTGTACTGCACTAGATTTACTTCTGGTTCTACATCGACAGCGGCCGAAATTGTCAGGGGTTTTCCAGGTTCATAATTCTGAATCAAATCCTCAAAAGAGGAGCGCAATTGCGGCTGACTTATTGCCGGGATAGCTTCTTGTTGAACTGCTTGCTTAATGCTGTCTTGAATTAGTTCTTCCAGCGCTGCTGCCTTGATCCGAGTTGTACCCAGCCTTTGTAGCAATATTGGCCGAGGTACCTTGCCTTTACGAAACCCAGGAATATTGGCAGTACTCGCTAATTTTTTAATCACCTGTTCGTAAGTTTGCTTGGTAATTTCCGGCGTAATCTCTATTTCCAGGCCAATTTGGCTGGCGGGAAGTTTTTCCTGGGTAACTTTCATGCTTCGTCTCTAGTTTTCTGGTATTTTAATCTCCGAGTACACACAAGACGCAATAATTGTTCACGTTTATGGCTTGATGTCTCTTAGGGAGGATGGGAGGTTGTCACATCCAACGATGGATGGTGTGTCCTGGCACAGAGATCCAGTTTACTGCCAATGACCAAGGACTTGACAATTTACCGTCATAACAATTATTGACATTCCTGGAGCTAAGAGCGTCTGGGGTTTCTTGCCTAATATTTGTAATAATTGCTGAATCATTGCGGATTGGGAAGATTTTAATCCCTATTCCCCAGCCTGGAATTCTCAGTTAGTCTGAATTTAGCACTGGAAAGTCAGGAATTAATTTTTCGGTGAGCTAACACCGTGATATCCTGGTTTTCAGCCAGTAGTTAGTACTTCCAAGTTATAGCATTGAGTCTAGCTATCTTGTGGTAGAGGATTAAATCTGCTGCCGAACCGCATAGCTCTATTTTCTGGTTTGCCGATTTTATAACATTTGCATCATAATACATTCATCATCCTGGCAAGGTATTTTCCAAACAAGACGTTTATTCACCTTATGGGTCAAGCAGTTAAGTGCAGATATATGATCTTTTATGCTAGATGGCAGTTTGTTGTACAATATTATAATCTAAGTCTAGATAAATAGAAAAAATGATTGGCAGTTGTTGTAAAATGCAACATCACTTAATTTATTAAATAACCAAACAAATAAATTTATTAAATATAGACTAAATTGGAGAAAAATCTAAATCTATTCAAAACTTATTTCCAGAGTGCGATCGCTATTTAAAAATAAAAAAATTGTCAATTGTTCAAAAAAATTGCAGAGAAGTCTCTTAAAGGAGGAAGCAAATTTGTCGAAATCCTATCGTTTAGCTATTTTGGGGGCAACTGGTGCTGTTGGTACAGAGTTGCTGGAATTATTAGAAAGCCGTAATTTTCCGATTGCTGACTTGAAATTATTGGCATCAGAGCGGAGTGTCGGGCGATCGCTGCGGTTTAAAGGTGAAAATATACCAATAGAGGCAGTGAGCGATCAGGCTTTTGAAAATGTCGATATATTACTAGCTAGTGCAGGTGGTTCCACATCTAGAAGTTGGGCACCAATTGCCGTAGAAAAGGGAGCAGTGGTAATTGACAACTCCAGTGCCTTTCGGATGAACCCGGAAGTTCCCTTAGTAGTGCCAGAGGTGAATCCCCGAGCCGCAGCTAATCACCAAGGCATTATTGCTAACCCCAACTGCACAACAATTTTAATGGCTGTGGCAGTATGGCCATTGCATAAAGTTAAACCAGTACAACGCATCGTGGCTTCAACCTACCAATCTGCTAGTGGTGCTGGTGCCAGAGCAATGGTAGAAGTCAAAACCCAAACAAGCGCTATACTACAAGGACAGCCGCCAGTTGCGGAGGTATTGCCTTACCCACTGGCATTTAATTTATTCCCCCATAACTCACCATTAAACGATTTGGGTTATTGTGAGGAAGAAATGAAAATGGTCAACGAAACCCGAAAAATATTTGGCACGCAGCAAATCAGAATCACCGCGACCTGTATACGGGTTCCCGTACTCCGCGCCCATTCAGAAGCCATTAATTTAGAATTTGAGACTCCCTTTAGTGCAGAGGCAGCCAGAGAGATTTTAAATTCCTCCCCTGGAGTGAAATTGGTAGAAGATTGGGAAACTAATCATTTCCCGATGCCAATTGAAGCAACTGGTAGAGACGAAGTTTTAGTGGGAAGAATTCGTCAGGATATTTCTCATCCCTGTGGCTTGGAACTATGGTTGTGCGGCGACCAAATCCGCAAAGGCGCAGCATTAAATGCAATACAAATTGCCGAGTTGCTGGTAGAAAAAAATCTACTTAAACCTGCTAAGGCTTACGTTTCAAGCTAGTCATTAGTAAAAATCAACAACTAATGAAAAAGACCAAATGTGCAAATCACTGTTGAAAGCAATTTGCAAATAGGTTATTACAATAAGGAAACCACCAAGATACAAAAACATGGGTAATCAGGAGTGAAAACAGGGTGGGAGATTTTGGTAATGTTTTAACCGCTATGATTACACCGTTCAAAGCAGACGGGAGTGTAGATTATAGTGTAGCGGCAGAACTGGCAGCGCATCTAGCTAAGAACGGTACAGATACATTGGTCGTGTGCGGCACAACCGGAGAATCCCCTACCCTCAGTTGGGATGAGGAATACCAGTTGTTTGTCGAGGTATTGCAGTCCGTGGGAGGAAAAGCCAAGGTAATCGCAGGTTGTGGTTCAAATTCCACCAAAGAAGCGATCGCAGCGACCCAAAAAGCGTCTAAGATAGGAGTACATGGTTCCTTACAAGTTGTTCCTTATTACAACAAACCGCCGCAAGCGGGATTGGAAGCGCACTTTCAGGCAATAGCACAAGCCTGTCCCGACTTACCATTGTTGTTATACAATGTCCCAGGTCGTACCGGACAAAACCTTCAGCCAGAAACAGTTGCCCGGTTAGCGAAGGTTAGCAACATTGTCGGGATTAAAGAATCCACTGGTAGCATAGATCAAGCAAGCGAAATTCGTCGCTTGACACCAAAAGAATTCCATATATATTCTGGTGATGATTACATGACTTTGCCCTTGTTAGCGATCGGGGCAAAGGGTGTGGTAAGTGTGGCTTCTCATCTGGTAGGAAACCAACTACAGCAGATGATCCAAGCTTTTAGTGCGGGGAAAATTGAGGTAGCCAGCGAGATTCATCTCCAACTCTTCCCATTGTTTAAAGCTTTATTTCTCACTTCAAATCCCATTCCAGTGAAAAAAGCACTGAAACTTCAAGGTTGGGAGGTTGGTTCAACTCGGCCGCCGCTATGTGAAGCTGATCTAGAAGTAAGTCAAAAGTTAGAAGCGGTTTTGAAAGAACTTAGTTTAATCTAGCCACCATCTAGTTAAGCGTTGGTAATCTGCTGCTTTCTAAAGATACATATAAACGATGACCATAATTGTTCATAAGTTGCAATTTAAAAACCTGTGCTAGGACTGATAGATATACTATGAATCCTTGAGTATACAGTCGATTTTATTGAATAAAAAATTGAAAACTTCAATTCAAACTTGATTGCTTTCAGACTGACTTAAGAGGCAAATGATGTTGTCTTAAATACAAGAAAAGTTAACTATCAACTTAATTCACCACAAGTAACAATCTCAGGAGAAAATGGCTAAAAACGAAGCTAATAATTCCGCCTTGAAAATTATTCCTTTGGGCGGTTTGCACGAAATTGGAAAAAATACCTGTCTTTTTGAGTACGAAGATGAAATTATTCTGTTAGATGCCGGATTGGCTTTTCCCACAGAGGCGATGCATGGAGTCAATATTGTTTTACCAGATACGACCTATCTGCGGGAAAATCGTCACAAAATTAAAGGGATGATTGTGACTCATGGTCATGAAGACCATATCGGCGGGATTGCTTTTCATCTCAAGCAATTTGATATCCCGGTGATTTATGGGCCTAGACTAGCAATGGCAATGCTAGAGGGTAAATTGGAAGAAGCAGGAGTCCGCGATCGCACAGAAATCAGAACAGTTTTACCACGAGATGTCGTGCGGATTGGCAAAAACTTTTTAGTGGAATATATCCGCAACACCCACTCCATCGCTGATAGTTTTACTGTTGCCATTCATACTCCTCTCGGTGTAGTCATTCACACAGGGGATTTCAAGATTGACCATACCCCAGTAGATGGTGAAAAGTTCGACTTACAACGGTTAGCAGAACATGGTGAAAAAGGTGTTCTTTGCTTGCTCAGTGATTCTACTAACGCCGAGATACCAGGATTTACACCTTCAGAACGTTCAGTTTATCCCAATCTGGAGAGAGTATTTAGTCAAGCTACTGGGCGATTATTCGTTACTACCTTTGCTTCTAGCGTCCATCGCATCAATATGATTTTGGATATCGCCAAGAAGCAAAATCGCGTAGTGACGATTGTGGGGCGTTCCATGCTCAACTTGATTGCTCATGCCCGTAATTTAGGTTACATCAAGTGTGAAGATAATTTGCTGCAACCATTGCACGCAGTCCGCAATCTACCTGATGAAAGAGTACTAATTTTAACTACAGGTTCTCAGGGTGAAACGATGGCAGCAATGACCCGTATTGCCAATAAGGAACATCCTCATATTAAAATCCGCGAAGGAGATACAGTAGTATTCTCTGCTAACCCAATTCCTGGAAATACGATCGCTGTAGTCAACACCATTGATAAATTGATGATTCAAGGTGCAAAAGTTGTCTACGGTCGGGATAAAGGGATTCACGTCTCCGGTCATGGCTGTCAGGAAGAACAAAAACTGATGATTGCCTTAACTCGACCCAAGTTCTTTGTGCCATTTCACGGCGAACATCGGATGCTAGTGAAGCACGCAGAAACGGCTCAGAGTATGGGCATTCCGGCAGAAAATATGATCATTATTCAGAATGGTGATATTGTCGAACTAACTGAAGATGCGATTCGCGTCGCTGGTAAAGTGCCATCTGGGATCGAATTGGTGGATACTACTAGTTCAGGTATGGTAAGTTCCAAAGTTTTACAAGAACGGCAACGCATGGCTTCAGAAGGCATTATCACGATCGCAGCTGCCCTGGATTGGAATGGTAAACTGTTGGCGAAACCAGAAACTCACCTCCGGGGTGTCGTTACAAATGTAGAGCGATCGCTGCTACAAACCTGGGTAAAACAACGGATTGAAGAAATCCTCACTGTACGCTGGTCAGAATTTGCTCCTAGCGGAGGTGAAGCAGCAGATATAGACTGGGGTGGATTGCAAGGGACTTTAGAAAGAGAATTGCAACGTTCCATCCGTCGGGAATTGCAATGTCAGCCATCTGTGACTTTGTTGCTGCAAATTCCTGATGAACCACCTGTAAAAGTTGCTGACGGCAGAAGACGACGGACTCGGACTGCTGCTCAAGTAGCATCATAGAGAGTTTAAGGTAAAAATATCATGCCAAAGCGCAAAGACGTTAGAAAAATTCTACGTCTTTGCGCTTTGGCGTGAAATACAGTTTCTGCTCGGAGGTATCGAAGCCGCAGAAGTTTATATTTGCTTATAGTTCAATACACTTGGGTTAAGGCTAAAAGTCTTTGTTAAAGTCCAATATGGTTCAGTTAAGCGTATTGGTTTATAGTTCAATACGCTTGGGTTAAGGTTAAAACCTTTTGCCAAAATCAATTTTTTTAACGTAGACGCTTCGGCTGACCGCAGGGTACCACAGAGAGAACAAAGAAATGCTTAACTGAACTGTATTGGCTTATAGTTATATTTAGTGGAGGCGATCGCTATGATTAAAACACCAATAAAAATTAGTACTCTTGATGAGTACATCAATTTTGATGATGGTACAGATAAGCAATATCAACTTGAGGATGGGGTACTGCTAGAAATGCCTCCTGGTACTGGTAAACATGAGGCGATCATCACCTTACTACTAGTTTGCTTCTTTTTAGAAATTCAAAAAATGGGACTGCCTTTACAACCGCGTCCTAACGGTACAGAGGTACTGACCAATAAACAACCCAGGCGACCTGATATTTGTGTGATTACCAACCAACAGGCACAAAGTATTGAAAGTACTTCGGCTATCCTCAAAACTGCTCCACCTCTCTTAGTTGAGGTAGTAAGTCCTGAATCTGTTGACCGCGACTATAACCAAAAAACCTCTGAATATGCAGCTATTGGTGTGGTCGAGTATTGGATTGTTGACCCCTTAAAAAATAAGGTGACGGTGTGTTTGCTAGACAATGGCAGTTACAAGCAAACTGTGTTTACTGGAAACCAGCAAATTATTTCTCAAATATTCACAGAATTAACCCTGACAGCCCAGCAGGTGGTTTAAGCTGAATTAGACAAACCTCTCCCTGCCTTGAACTTTCGTTCAAGTCTGTCCCTCTCCGACTCGGAGAGGGACGGTTTTGCGTAGTAAAACCAGGGAGAGGTTTCTTTATTACAGCAGTTTTCATTGAGGAGCCGTGTAATAGGAAACTATTAAGCACGGTTTTGAAGACCAACGAGGCTGTCACCAACCTCGTTGAGTTTACTAGTACGTCACGGCGGAAATAAGCCACCCATTTAAAATCGCTAGACATCCT
>CAZZZY010000172.1:0-9872 GCA_964658545.1 uncultured Acetobacteraceae bacterium
TTTTACTCAAGCCTTTGGAAGTGTTCAGTCAGCAGCATTTAGTCCTGATGGAAAATATTTAGTTGCAAGTGATGCGAACGGTCAAATTCGTATTTGGCGAGTTGCTGATGGAAAAGAAATTTTTAACTTTAAAGGACATCTAAGTTGGACAATGTCCGTTGTTTGCAGCCCTGATGGTACTACCTTTGCTAGTGGAAGTTCTGATCAAACAGTACGTTTATGGGATATCGAAACAGGTCAATGCTTGAAAACATTTTATGGACATACAAACGTTGTTAGGTCGCTTGTTTTCTCTCCTGATGGTCAAATAATTGCTAGTGGGAGTGCTGACCAAACTATACGTTTATGGAATATCTGTACAGGCGAATGTATTAAAATTTTACACGGACATAATAAAGGTTTAAGGACAGTCGCTTTTAGCCCTAATGGTAAAACTTTAGCTAGTGGCAGTATTGATGAAACTATACGCATCTGGGATGTAAACACAGGTAATTGTATAAGTATTTTGCACGGACATACAGGCTGGGTTCGTTCACTTGTTTTTTGCCCTGATGGTACTACTCTTGCTAGTGGAAGTTCTGATAAAACCATCCGCTTATGGGATATCAAAATAGGTCAATGTCTTAAAACATTTCATGCACATACAAATCAGATACAGTCCGTAGATTTCAGTTATGACGGCAAGTTATTAGCAAGTGCAAGTGACGATACAACAGTTAGACTATGGGATATTCATACAGGAAAATGTTTACATATTTTCCGAGAACATACTCATCCAGTTGACTCAGTTGTTTTTAGCCCTAATAATCAAATTCTCGCTAGTGCCAGTCATGACCGAAGCGTTAAATTATGGGAAGTTAATACAGGTAAGTGCCTTAAAACATTACAGGGTTACGCAAACTGGATATGGTCAGTTACTTTTTATCCTAACAGCAATTTGCTTGCAAGCGGTGGTGACGACTATACGGTAAGGGTATGGGATATAGCTACAGATGAATGTTTGAAAACTTTTCGAGGGCATAAAAGTTGGATATGGTCAGTCGCTTTCAGCCCTAATGGAGAATTTGTAGCTAGTGGCAGTGAGGATACGACGGTTAAATTGTGGAATTTTAATACAAATAAATGCCTTAGAACTCTACAGGGACACACTCATAGAGTTAGATCAGTTTGTTTTAGCCCTGATAGTAAAAATCTTGCTACTGCAAGTGCCGACTATACAATCAAGTTATGGAATGTAAATGACGGTAAGTAAGTCGGCGTTAAAAAATCAACCTATGTAACAAAATGTAAAGTTAGCAAAGAGCTTATAAATGAATCGTTCCAGGGTTTTTACAAAACTCAACATACTTTGGTTTTATCGTGCCGACTTACTTAGATGCATTACAACTTTAATAGGTCATACTGACCCAGTGCAATCAGTTGCATTTAGTCCTAATGGCAAAATACTTGTTAGTGGTAGTTACGACTTGACAGTTAGACTATGGGATATTGAAACAGGTGAATGCATTCATCTTTGGCGAGGACATACTGCTGATGCACATACAGTAGTGTTCAGTTTTGATGGCTTAACGGTAGCTAGTGGTAGCAAAGATAACACCATAAAGTTATGGGATATTAAAACAGGCGAATGCATACAAACTTTACAAGGACATACTCATGATGTTCAATCATTAGCTTTTAGTCCCGATGATCAAAATTTGGTTAGTGGTAGTGCTGATGAAACTGTAAAACTGTGGAATCCAAAAAACGGCGAATGCTTAAAAACTTTACATGGACATACTAGAGGTGTTTGGTCAGTTGCTTTAAATTACGAAGGTTCGATTATAGCAAGTAGCAGTCAAGATGAAACTATTAGGGTTTGGGATATCGAAACAGGTGAGTGTCTTAAGATATTGAGAGTTCCTCGACCTTATGAAGGCATGAGTATCAAAGATATTAGAGGTTTAACAGAAGCTGCGAAAGCCTCACTCAAAGCATTAGGCGCAGTGGAGATAGAGAATAAATAAAGCCCAATAAGCAAACAATGATTATGAGGCAAGAGCCATGCACTGCCAATTCTGATACGTATGGATTAGAACGTAGCCCATCGCAGCAGCAAATCTATTCCCAGCCTTCTCCCTCTTCGCCATATTGCGCTGGCGGTTCACCATGAGATTCAAGAATCTTGGGCTTTTTCATTTTGTCATTAGCTGGTTCAATTTTTTCCACATATAAATCAAATTCCCACTCTTGCAGTAAATCAAAGATAAATTGTAAATGACTGCCTACCTCTAAGGATAAATCGCCTAAACGAAAATCGCAGGTATCAGGGGGAATTTCGACAACAGGATGATTAAATTCCAAAGTTCTTCCTAAACGGTCTTTGTGAATAAATCTGTAGAGGTGGTCTGGATCAAAATCAAATGCTTGCACAATTGCAGCAGCGACTTCATCTAAATTGAAGTAACTAGGAATAGCAATCCGTCGCCAAGCATCTTGTAAATTAGCTTTAAATATATAAACCCCATTAGTAAAACCGCCTTCAGCAATCACTAAAGCTTGTGACCATTCTGGAAAATAGGGTTGGAGATAAGGTTTTAAATTGTCAAAAGCTATGCGAAAATCTAACCGAAAAGTGGCGTAATCTTCTACTTGGATATTTGAGCGACTTTCTGTTAATACAGCCATGAGAGCATTACCCCAAGCCTTGGGGTTTACATGAGTAAAACGCCAGCCTTTAGCGGCTTGTGGTTTGACTGATGTCAGTTCAAGTAATCCAAATAAATGTAAGAGAGCAAGATTGTGGAAACCAGGATAATAAACTAATTTATCTTGTTCTGAGTAATTATTAATTTTTAATCCTGATGATGGGAGATTGTTCCAAAATAATAAACAGCGATATGCTTGGTCAAACATATCTCTTTGGTCGCCTAAGAGTTCGCTTTCTCCCCAAACTAACCAAGATTCTAACAGTGTAAAATATTGTTCTGTGTGGTTTAATCCTTGCCAAATTTGCAGAATTTTTGGGTCTAAAACTAACTTGCTCTTTTTACCTTCGGTAATAACTTGAGACAGTCCAGAGGCGCGGAGAAGGAAATAAAGACCGTGAATATAAGGATAGGATTTTTGTACAGGACGTTTGAGGTTAATATCTATGGGATAACTCAATTGTGAGTTAAGTTGTTGGAGATACTTAAGCGAGAATTGGTGATAAGTGCTACTAACTTCAACGCCGTTGGGTTGGAGAAGTTCTAAAATAGTTTGAAAATCCCGCAGAATTGTTCCTGGGATATCTTGAGTAATGGTTTGGTGTTGAAGTAGTTGTTTTTTATCCTCCGTCAGTGGTAATTTATCTCGGATTTGATCTGGAATGAGGGAAAATAGGTTACTCATCTGAGTTGAGAGGAGGAATTTGTTCTGCGGTCAATCTCACAACTTGGCCATTTTGCCAAATTCTAATAAATTCTACTAAACGGCGGTGTCTTTCAATAGCTTTCTTCATAGTGAGTTTAACACCTGCGTCGATTTGGCTAGATAATTTCTCAGGAATTGGCTTATTCATCGAAATGTCAGCAGATGCAGTTAATCAGCGATGGTGCTATTTCTCCCACAGGAAGCGATGCCTGCGGCGGGCTACGCCTACGTATTCATAGGCTATGGAAAAATCAAAACTTGGAACAAAAAGAATGCCGTAGACTTATTGGAATTTTAATGCCTCATACTCAAGTGCAGCAATTTCCATGTTTTCTGCCATAAGAGCATCTACCTCTATATCTTCGGCTATACGAGCGGCTACCCTATCAGCTTCGGCTTGATTGATTCTTTCCCATAGCTCATGTTCTTCTTGGCTGGCATCGAATTCTCCTTTAGTTATCCGTTTTGCTAATTCATTGTGTCCAAGTTTCTCTAGGTCTGCTACTAGCTGAGTTATGGCAAAAGATGATTTAGCAAGATAATCATCGTAGTCTCCTAACCTTGCATTCTCAATCATCTCTGCAAGACTAGGATCATTGAGTTCTTCTAAAGCTAGGGCAAGTCTTTCAGTGGTATCTATCATAGTTCAAGTGCTGGCTTATGTAAATTTTATTATGGTATCTGGAATTGAATCTGGCATTAAGCCGGGATAAGAACCAGAATGGAAATAGCGCCTGAAAAGGCTTGATGTTTATATAGAAAAAATATTTGATTGAAGTTCTATAGCTTGAGAAGAGCTTAACCGCTTTAAGGTATGGGCAATCATTTCATTATTTAGCCAGTCTTGGATGAACTCACGTAATTGCAGATCAAAAGGTAGTAAGGTTTGATAAATAGATTGGTCAGAGGATTGCTCAAATAGTAAATGAAAAATCTGTTCGTATTCTTGGGGATTCTTTGGAATAGTTTTCCAGTTTATTGGTGCATTTACTAATAAAGAGATATCGTCAATTTCATAGTTAATTTGTTTTGTTATAAGAGCAATAGCTTTGTTGACTAAATATCCTCCAAAAGTGAAATAGCGAATTTTTATAAATGTTTTATTATAAGGAATTTGCTCAACACTACAATCATGTCTTAGTCTATTAATACTTTGTTCTATACTTGCTCGTAAATTTGGATGAAGCATTTCAACAGACAAATTATCATTGTGGATAATTTGCCACATACGAGTACAAACGAAAGCATCAGTCTTTAATCCTTTACCATAATAGTTAAAATCAATTGCATTTTCTTTGTTCTGGGCTGGTTCAACAATCATATATTCCATAGAAACTTTACGTACTTTCCATGTCTTGCCTGAAAAACGTACTAGGACTCCTTGTTTAACCCTTAGTAAGTTATCAGCAGGAACTTCACCTAAAATTTTAGAGCCATAACGTAATTCTATCGAGCGAGAGCCAGAACCAAAGTTGCCATATATCAATCGATAATCTACAAGCCTGTATAAATGATGATCGGCTCCATACTGGTTTTTGAATCCATGCCGTTGAAGATAACTAGAATTTACTAATTGAGTGCAGATATTTTCAACGATACTGCGTTCTAGATAATCCAGATGTTCAAATAAATGACATAAATCAGCTACCCGTGTAAAACGCCCATTATCAGATGCAATAACACTCAGGCATTGTTGCCCAATAGCTCCAAATAACTCATAGGGAGAACGAACTGGTAGCTCTCCTTTCTGGGCTGCGTCAATTAATGCTAAAAATTTTAAACTATCAATTAGTATGTTCTTAGAAATATCTGGTATTAAACAAATGACATTTGTTTTGTTTTGACGACGGTTACTGCGTCCAATTCTTTGTAAAAAAGATTCAACATTTCCTGGAACTCCCCAAAGAATTACAGCATCAATATCACCAATATCAATACCAAGTTCTAACGTACTAGTAGAAATACAAATAGCAGTTTTTGCTTGCAAAAATTTTTGCTCTGTTTCTAGCCTGACTTCGGAAGAAAGAGAGGAGTAATGTGTAAAAATAGAAGATTGAAAATGCTTATGATGCTGTAATATGGATGCTAGACGTTCACATTCTTGCCGAGAATTAGTAAATATTAAAAGTTTAGTTGAAATTCCCTGTGTGAGCTTGATAATCAAGTTTAAAAAGTTTGTCTCATCAGTAATATATCGTATATGAGCATCAATTGGGCGATGACTTGGAAATTTTAGAAAAACACTATTCTCATTTTTGCCAAAGAGAAAACTTTGTATATCTTCTAGCCGCCCAATTGTTGCTGATAAAGCTGCCCATTGTAGATTTGTATCTATAATTTGCTTCAGTCGTTGGAGCAGAATTGACAGTTGCAATCCTCTTTGGGTATTATACAGAAGATGTACTTCATCAATAATTACAGCCTGAACACTTTGTAGAGCTGTATCTTTACGAAAAATCAGTACTTCTAAAGATTCTGGTGTTGTTACCAAAATGTGAGGGATTTTACCAGAAGCTAAATCATCACGATCTCCATGACGTATACCTAGACGAAGCCCAAGTTTATTCAATATAGGATACAGCCGCTTTTCCAGATCATTAACTAAGGCTTTAGTTGGTGCAATATAGAGTATACTTAATGATTCGACACTAACTATTTGCCGCCAATAACGACTGATTAGAGGAGCTAAAACAGCTTCAGTTTTACCAGATCCTGTACCTGAAGATAAAACAATATTTTGACCATTCACTAGAGGTTTAATAGCAGCTTCTTGGGCAGGACGAAGCTTTAAAAAATGCCCATAAAATGCAGAAGTAACAGCACGTTCTAGCAGTTCAACAGCACTCATTAATTTTCCTCAATTTGTTCATCCAAAAATTTTATAACTGCTATAATAGTTTGACGTGTACGATCTTGAACTGCAATATTGCCTGTTCTTTGAATAATAGAAATTATGCCTGATTCAATAAAAGTTGAATTAGTATTCCATTCATAAGCAATTCCATGTATATCTTTAACTTTTTTAGCTAATTCTTGTAAATCTGCTAGATTCAGAGGGGTCATTTCAAAAGTAGGAAGATTATCTAATTGAAAATAACTAGAATCCCAGCGATTCTTGCTAAGAAGACGAAACTTACATTTGTCTATAAATTCAGGTGTAACAGCAAAAAAACTTGTTCCGTGAAACTGTTTGCCAATAAAAAACTGAAACAAATTTTGAAATGCTATTTCTTGATGTCCTATGTTTGGGATATTAGATAAAACATCTTCAAACTCGTCAAAAAGAATAATTAAACCTCGTAAACCAGCAGCGCAGGCTAGAGTTTTAATATCTCGTAAAGCAGCCCATGACTGTATATATCCCTGAGAATTAAAACTAAAAATTTGTGCTTGGCTTGTGTAAGCAGCCCAATTCAAATTACCATTTACTGAAAACTCATAACGATAGCTTGCATTAGCTTTGTTTACTAGCTCATGATAGAGATAAGTTGTTTTATATGTACTTTTTTGATAAAGCCAATCTTGAATTAAGTTTTTATCACATCTAGTACTAAACCAAGCACGTATCGCAATAAAAATTGCTGGAGATTCAATAATCTTAGAATAATTCCAGTAATTTTTATTAGTAATTTTTTGCCATTCTTCACCACTTGATATCTTACTATTACGCGCTTGTTGACATATCCAATCAAAGAAAGGATATACACCTTTGCTTCCTAATTGATTGGGTACTTCTAATCCCTGCCAAATAGCACCTAATATTTGATCCATGCGATTGAAACGGACAGCAGATTTAGCATCTAGTGTTATCGTACTAACAGCAAACCCTTCTTTCAGGGCAGTCTCACGGATAAATCTCAATAAATGACTTTTACCAGAACCGTAATTGGCTTTTAATAGTAATGCCCCAGATTCACCTTGTTGCAGCCTTGTTGTTAGTTCAGTAATCTCTGATAGCCTACCTACTGTGAAATAGCGCACATGACCTTCAGGTGGAATTCCTGAACGAAGGGATTCTATAAGTCGTCGTGCATCTGCACTCATAAACTATTCCTCCCGCAGGCGATCCATCACATCACCGTATATTGTTTCTGCTGTTCTAATTTCTCCTTCTAAATGGTCATCAAAATAAGTAACAAGTGCGGTTACTAGAATGCGCCAAAAGCGTACACCACTCAGTGCAGGGTGAATATCAAATAAATCTTCAACAAAACTTTCAACCTTCTCTAAGGAAGGTATTTCTAGTCCTGCCTCTGGATATGCACTAGCATAAATGTTGCAAATCTTTCTCGCAGCAATTTGATAATCTGCTAATCCGGTCTCAACTTCATCCAGATTCCAAATAGTGTCTAATGCTCGTGGTTTACGCGGTTCAGGCTTGCCGATTCTTCCCGCCAAAGCACCATATATTACAATTCCGTGCTTGGGATCAGTAAAGAAATCAGGAGTAGTAGCGTAAATTAAAAATAATCCATTGAGTAATTCAATATTATTGATAAGAGATAAAAGATTATTGTGAGCATCTCTGAGTGAAGATTTTCGCATAATAGAATAAGCTTGTTCTGCCTCGTCAAACAAAATGACTAAGCCTTTATAGCCAGAAAGTTGAACAAATCCTGCTAGAGATTGCAACATTAACTTGGCATTATCTTTATTAACAATTTTGTTAACATCAAATCGTCTACGATATGTAGCTACATTACCTTCACCACTAAACCACTGAAGAATTTCTTCACGATTCTGCTGCTGTAATACTACATCTGGAGCATCAGGGAGAAAAGTTTCCCAATACTTTTGAACCATCTTTTTAAAATCGATGTCAATACTACGCTCAAGCATGAGTGCTTCGTTAGCTTTAATATATTCAGTATAGGAATAGTGATTACTAAGTAAACGTTTATTTGTACCAAGGTAAGCCAAAGACTCTTGCAATACTTGTCCAAAAGGTGCTATTTCACTTGTTCTGTCGCTAGAGAATGACTCAGGAGTTGAAATATTACGAACTATTGAGTAAAAAACTTTTTCAAATTTATTAAGTGCAGCATCATCAGCATTTAATTGTACTGTGGAAACTAAACATTCATTTTGAAAAACTACTTCCCTTAGTAACCTAAAAAAGTGGGTTTTCCCTGCACCCCATGATCCACTTGTAAAACGGATAATACCACGTTCTTTTATTCCACTTAGATGGAATTTTTTTATGCCTTCGATTAATCTATCGTTTCCGACAGAATACAAATCAACTCCTCGTTCTGGCGGGATACCTTTACGAAGTGATTCAATAATTTGAACAAAGTTTCTTTCCATAGTTATACCTTTTTAAATACAAGTGAGCCTATATAACGTTTTGGTTCAATATGAAGATACATTCCTTGAGTTGTATCTTTAGTTTGTTGGCAATCCATTCTCCAACCATCTATTTCTAATTCCCCTTGCTCAACTAAATGGGACAAATCAATTAAGAACTCATCTGTCCGAAAACCTTTTTCATTTTTTCCTAAACGGCGGGTAATATGTCGGATTGGAACACTACCTCCATCTTTCTGTTTGTTCGCTTTTAGTAGTGCTAAATAATGAATACGTAATTTCTTTAAAAACTTTTTATCATCAAAGGGTCGCTCAAAAATTCTCTTATGCTCTTGCTGGATAGCTTCTACTACAGCCTCAATATCAGCAGGAATATTAAAGAGTTTATTTGATTCAAAATTAGACAATTTAGCAGTTTTATTGTGTTCATCTATATAAAGTTGGAAGAATCCTCTCTCAAAATTATATTTAGGATGACGAGCGTCTCTGTCTAAAGATAAATTAGCTGTAGCACAAGCTTTTTCTAATTCACTAGGGAAAGAAATATATAGTTTGATTGAAGCTGCTTTTTCTTGTGCTATTTGAAAGATTTCATTTAATAGTGTAATAGCAGGATGATTTTCATGCCTCATTTCATCCAACAAAGTTTTTTCTTTGCTTATCACATTTAAAATATGAAATATCCAGCCACGAATTGCAAATATAGTGATGTTTTCCAAAAGCTTTTGGATACGTGTTGCTTTATCAGCTTTTAATTGAATTTTTTGCGCTTCTTGGGTAGCATTTGCTGCTTGCTCTTGGGCAATTTGTAACGTTGATTCTGGGAATGGATTAGCTGCTGTCATAAATTAAATTAATTTTATACCTCTACGAATAAGAAAATTATCTATGCTTTGTATTTATTATTCCCAATTAATTCACAAAATATAAAGGGTAAGAATAATAAATACGAATTATTGGATTACAAACTAGCTAAAATATTTAACTTTGTTAGCCAATTTTCATCATGGCTTAGGTTTACCACAGTGTAACCACTGTTATACCTAAGATTATCCCTTTCGATCTTGTCTTGCTGGCGTTTACCGGGGCTATCATGCACTGAACCATCACAGAAAATAGCGATCGCCTCCTCCTCATAAACAAAATCTGGTTTACAGTTTGCCTCTGGAATA
>CAZZZY010000173.1:0-9787 GCA_964658545.1 uncultured Acetobacteraceae bacterium
AAAAAGGAATTACTCGAAGTTTCCATTCAATTAATATCCCCAGCGAGTGGGAATCTCAGTCTCAGTCCCAGTTTTTGAATTCTAAAGAAGAAATTGTGTTTCCATTCAATTAATATCCCCAGCGAGTGGGAATATAAGGCAAAGTCCCCGCCCTCCGGAACTGGAGTAGGGTTTCCATTCAATTAATATCCCCAGCGAGTGGGAATTTTAAACTCTGTTTATCTGGTAGTATCATTAATAGTTTCGTTTCCATTCAATTAATATCCCCAGCGAGTGGGAATACCTCTATTTTAGACCCTTACCCAGTAAGGAATCCAGAAGCCGTTTCCGAAGGTCACAAAAATTAATCGCCAAACTGCCATTCCATCAATCACCAAAACCCCCCAAACCCTTATCCTGTAAGTAACCGAAGTTCACAACGCTCAAATAAGCACTTCAGCCATTTTTCCTGAACCTCGGCACACAGATTAAATAATGACTAATAGACTTAGTGTGACAAATACCAAAATCTGTAACTTGATGAAATCGTTGTTAGCTCTGAAAGCGCCTTACTGCCTTAATCACATCCTCCAAAACTGTATATGTTACTGGCTTTAAATCCGTACTATATCCAGCCTTAAGTAGCATCTTTTAAGACAGTAAGGCTCCATTTATACAGAGATTGCAGCAACAATTGGTCTAAATTAGGGGGATTACCAACTTCTTTGAGTACATCCATCATCAAATCTTTGGCAACTTCTGGCGTTTCTGGGTATTTTACCAAAAATAAGCCATCATCAGCCCACATAGAACGAATTTGAGACAAAGTGATAGCTGACCCCTTGTGAATAACATGATTGCGTTTATCACGAATCCGGTCTAATAATTTATACCATTTGTTATCTTGACTTAATTTTCGAGATTTACACCATCCTTGCATTAAACTTGCAAGTCCTGGTTCGTAGGCATTGCCTAAATATTCTTTACCTGGTGGTAGTGTAATAAAACCTTTTAATAGCCAATTTTGCGACTGAAATTGAATATATAGTAATCGCTCTAAAATTTGGGCAAACTGAACGAATGCAGCAGTGTAATTTTGGCGATAAAGAGGTAATTCTATGAGCAGAGTAGATTCCCAAGCTTGAATCAAACCATTCTGCCTCATCTGACGTAATTGTTCTTGCCAAGTTTGAATTGTTTGACTATTTACTATCTTGCTGACATCATTAGAGCGTAGCCACTCTTCAAGAGATTGAAAAAACTTCTTGTCAGATTCACAGTTGGTATACTTAACTAAGATACCAGCTAATTTATATAAAACTTTATGCCGATTTTGATGCACCCTTAACCAAAATTGTGCTTCGGAAAAATCGCCTCTTTCCCAGGCAGAAATTATCCGTAACCGTTCTAATGACCAGAAGTACTCTCCCATCGGAATTAATTTGAATGTTTGGGAATGAGTAGCTGTTCTAGAACCATCAGCCAAAGTTGGAAAGAATTCTTCTGGCTCATCAGGACTAGCGTTAAACACTTGACATTGACGCACTAAGGCTGCCGCACAAATTTCTACACCAGAGGCGATTGCAGGAGTACAACCCTTATTCTGTATCCATAAAACAAATTCTTCATCTTGATTGGGAGAAAAAGAATTTATGGCTTCTTTTAAAACTAAAAGTTCCAATTCTTGCCGAATAGCATCACTATCATTAGCATTAATTTTTGGTGTATGAATGTCAACCCTGACATCGGGAAAAATATTTTTGATTTTCTCTGCCATTAATTCGGCTAACCATAGTGTATCTAAGCGACGATAAAACCAAGAAACTATTTCTGGTTGGTCAGTTCCCCAAAGAATAATATGCTTTAATCCTTTTTTAATGCCAGCTTCAATAATCTTTTGATCTAACAATAATTCAACTTGATTGAAATCACCACCTAGCCACTCTTTAGCGTAATCATAATAGCGTTGACCTAAATCCCGCGCACTCCAAGGATAAGTTTTATCATTTTCTTGATAAATACCTCGTTCTATTCCTAATTCTTGATAAAGTTGGTTTACATGGGCGGGATAACCAATATTGCCATCAGCACCAAAAGAACGAACAACACCCTCTTTGGAGCGCCAGCCGATTTGACGAGTACCAACAGTAATAATTAAGGTATCTACGCGACTGGTTTCAATTACTATGTTTGTCATAGGGGAAAAATTTGAATGGGATTACGTAATGTTTCTAAATATTTTTTGCGGGGGTCAGCACTAGCACCAAACACTGTCACAACTTGATAATCATCTAAATCTGCAATCCATACAGGAGAAGGAATCACTTCACGTTTTTTGCTGTTTGGATAATCTTTATTAACACCACCACACAAGTTTTTAGCATCAGTATAATTTTCTGTTTCTAATTTGTGAAAATTTTGATGTAAAATTTCGAGTGCATATCCCTTATTGTCATTTTCTTGACTACTGACAACTATAATTTTGGCATTAATATCTAAAGCTTCCAACCAAGTAAATGAGTTGACTACCCCACAATTTCTTAGTTGACGATAATTTAAATTTGCACCTAGAGCTTGTAGTGCTTGATAAAAAGCTTCTAATCTTCGTCTAAATAATTCCTGAAATTCTTTAGTAGTTTTTGGCAATTTCCAAAATGAATCTTTACTATCAGGTATTAGAGTAGAGCCACGCATATAGGGACGGTTTTGGCGAGAATAACAAGGTCTTCTTGCACCTTGACCAATACCACCCAAATGAAACATTAACCAAGTGAGGTTTTGAATTAATTTTTGCAGATTCTCCTGTTGTTCTTTTGGGATTTCTAGTGAATAATTTAATGTTAATATTCCTTGCTGTTTATCTGAAGTTGTTCTTCCTTCTAAAATTTTGACCATTAACCAGCCAAATTTTTGATTAGGAGGAGTAATTCCACCAAAGATTTTAGCTTCCCATTCTTGAACTTGTGTAGGTTCTAAAACACCTAACGCAAAACTTCTGAACCAATAACGTAGCATGGATTTAAAAGCTACAGGACGGACTTCTGTACTAGGGATTGTATCTGGTCTTAACTTTCCTTGGCTAAGTCTAAAATTACCATTTCTTTCTTTTTGGTAAGGTTGTTTAATATCTTGTAATTTCTGTCTGCCATGAATTAACTGACCTTCTAAGATAAATTCAACGCGGAAAAATTCACTCTGACAATTAACTTTACCTGCAATATTTAATTGACCATAACCAGTATTAACTTGAGAACCTACACCAGCTTGTAATCCAGCAACTAACCACTGTTTAACTTTTTCTAATATTTGATTATCTTGACAACCGCTTGCTAAACGTAAGCCAATAACAAAGATGGGTTTTTCTAAACTCAAAAAGGGGTTAGGATTGGGACTATATTTTGGGGTATTATTCTCCCATTGCCAAATATTATTAGCTATGTCTACAGCTAATACATTTTGATTGGGTAGAGGGTAAGCATCCAAAAATACTACTTTACCTGTGCGATCGCTTTTATTTTTCGCGTCTAAGGAACCAAACCAAGGCGCAACCTCCTTTTCTGCTTGTTTCCAGGATATCTGCTGTTGCGTCATAATTTCCCTAATTGCTTGGTTTCTGGCTAAACCTCGCAGAGTGCTAGAAGGAATATAGGGCATTCCCAAAGCATCAAAGGCAGGTAACAGAATACTTTCTGGGCCACGATGTCCACCTACCCGGATTCGCCAAGGACACTGGACTTTAAAGGTGTTTTGAGCGATTAATTGGGTACGTCGGGTCAGCTGTTCCAGACGAGTAGAGGAATTTGCCCCTTCTTCGGCCATCTGCAACAATTGTACTTTGGTAGGGTCTTTGTATTCAGCATCAGGCGATCGCATCCACCGCAGATATTCGACAAAACTAGCCTCTGAATGTGGTTGAGGTGGATTTTCTGGGTTTAACCAAGGGGAAGGTATGGAGGGTTGACTAGCACCACCATTACTTCCCCCACCAGAACCGCCTCGATTACCACTAACAGGAACAGTAATTATTTTTTTGGGCATATTCACGTCTGATTTTGCAGTTGCAGGTGGTTGGGGTTTTTTAGGTTGATTAGGTTGAGGTCTATCAAATACCATTAATCTTAGTCTCCCTGAATATCTGAATAAATAGCAGTAGCCCAAAAACTAAATTCTTGTGCTAAAGCTAGTCCCAATCCTGTTAAACCTAAATATTCATCCGTATCAAGATTTTTTAAAGTTAACAAGCCTTGTTCATTAGCTAAATTTGCTATTCCTGATAATTCTTGTAAGCATTCAAAGAACTTTTTTACCACCTGCTTTTTACCTTTCATGTTCTCAGGCAAAGCTGTTTCTTCAGCTTTTAGCCGCATCATTCCCCAAGTAGAAAGATAAGTATAAATTTCAACCGCTTGTCCTTTTTGTTGCTTCAAACGAGTGTCGTCTTGATTGGGTAGGGTACGTAATTCATTTAAAGCTTCATAAATTGGTTTTGCAATCGTTCTAGGGTCAAATGTCATATTAATCAATTCCTTTACTACTAAATTTTTACATCCACTGCTGGACAAATCCCCGTCCTAAACTTTCTTGTCCTCCAATTTGGAAAATATCATTAGCAGCTAATAAATCCTTAAAATCTTGGGATGATTTTTGGGCTGTGCCATTAGCTTGAGATGTAACTCCCCAAGATAAATACATTAATGTATCTGGAGGAATTGCTTCTTCATAACGAAAACCACCATCTACAGATTTATGTTCATCTAACTTAATTTTTACTTGTCTCCACAAACTCATTTGAATTAGTGTCGCACAGTGTTTATCTGGTAAAACTAACAAACGATTAACAGAATTTGTGACTGATGCTTTTGGTATAAATTCTTCCCATTTCTGCCAAGTTTGTAATTTATCAGCTTTGATAATTGCATCTTTGAGGTACACAGCAGATTTACCATTAGTAAAATTACAGCTATATTCCGCAGGGATGGTTAAATTAATATCTTTTAAGCGTTGCCAACGTTGTAATAACATGGGGCAACTAATCCAAATTACACTATGACTCAAAGAAGGTACAGGTAGCCAGAGTATAGAAGCATCACCAATCCAAATATCACCCTGTTCTAATTGTTTTCCATCCTTTAAATCAGTCCCAAATAATTTAGATTGAATTTCTTTTTGCTCTGCAACGCTTGACCGTAATTTACCCCGAATTGTACTTGAAGGAATGTAGGGTAAATTAGTATGTGATTCCCTGGCAATTCCTAGTAAATTACCTTCTTGAGTTGTCCCACCCGTATGTAATGGAGAAAGCAAATACAAGTAGATGTAGTCAATCATTAATTTTACCTCTTTTTATTTGTATGTCAGCCAAAGTAACTCAGAATAACCAAGTTGTCTCCAGCTATTTACCTTAGTATTGGAATCATCCTGAAACAAACTTTGGGGTTGATTTAGGTAATACAAACTCCCTGGTGGGGCAGCGAACACTTGTGGTGCAGGAATACTTTTAGTTGATAACTCTTTATCTCGAATCCGACAGCTTATCGCTACTGGCTTCTCAGTGGCTAAACTAACTAAATTCCCTGGTGTTTGATTACCATTCACCGTATGCGCTAATTTCCATTCCCAAGGGAAAGCGCGACATAAAGATGAATTCTGTAAGTTATCTTTGTGTTTGCGTTCAAACACACCAGGAGTAACCAAGTAAGCTATAGACTTATCACCTTGCTGAAAATTCTGCTGAGAAATCTTTTGCAGACTAGCCCATTGTTCCCCTAACTCATTGCACTGCTTCACTATACTGCGATGTCCTTCTCCACCCAGTCGCACAGTGCTAGGAGTCTCAATTTCTGTATCGATGCCAATAGCTAAACTCCAGCCAGCACAAAGACGAATACCATTCTCGACAAAGTAACCATCAGCATCTTTAACTTGTCTGCTTCCTTCTTCAATGGCGTTGTGAGAACGAGTTTCTACTGTCCAAGGTTTGTCTTCATGACTATCTTTGATGACTAACCAATCTTCTTCACCTATGATTCCAGTTTTGAGATATTTACTGACAACTTCATAAGGAAGATACTGACGGAATTTTCTCTCTGTAGTCACAATCTCTACGTCATCATCTGGAGGTGTTGAACCAGGTTTCACCAAGGGACAAGGTTGACTTCTGTCCCACAGAGCATTTCTTAAGTGAGAGTCAGATTCCCATGCTAAAGGCATCAAAGGCGTTGACTTAAAAAATCCTAGAGGACGAGGTAAGTATAGCTTAACCCCTGTGTCAGTTTGGCGACACAGAAAAGGCCCAACAAGACGAAAGTTTTTCTTTTCTGATAACAATCCGCGCAATGCACCGACAATGCTGTGTCCATTAGGCGGAAAGACACTACCAGCCCATGCCCGTTCTCCTGGTGTGAAGGGTTTAGCATCTCGCAAAAGTAGTATATCTAGGGGAGTTAAAGTATACCAAAACATTAACAACCACCTCCTAACTTGATTTCGCGGTTACGTTTCACAAAAGCCGCAAGTTTTAACCAGTTTTGGATTTCTGAATCTCTATTTTTCTCCTCGGTCATGTCCCACAAAGTTTTGAGAAACTCTGATAGAGCATCCTGAAAGTCTTTTTTGGCAAGTTCGTCTCCAAGAAATTGGTCACGGCGATCGCAAAATGCTCTTGTCCAAGGTACTATTGCTTCTATCATTGGGGCGGGATGCTGGCTCCAAAGTGTTGATGCTTGTTCAAAAATAGCCGCCTCTGTTTGCAAAGATGGGTTGGAGGTCAGGTTTTGCCACTGATGGAAAACATCAAATTTCGCTGTTGATTTCAAAATATTACCGTTCCCGTACAACACTCGCACTTGCACTGCGTCTTTGGCAACCCTTGCAGCAGATTTGTGTTCTTTGGCTTCCTCTTCAGATGACCAGAGGTTTTCCAGAGCGATCGCTAGTGGTACTGAATGATGGACAATGACTATACCAAAGCTAATAGTTGCTTTCTTACCCATTGTGAATAAGGGTCGCTTGGCTAACTGCGGTGGGGAAGCGGCTTCAACTTTATATTGCCAATAGTCACCATCATTTTTAAATTCACCTTTGGGGTCTTGTTTACCCTGGAAACATTGACGAATATCCCACAACCAGTTATCCCATTCCCAGAGATTGGTATAAGCCAAGACATCATCACCACCAGCATAAATTAAGCGTCCGGCGTAGCGTTGTTGAGTCAAGTAGGGAACCAGTTGATTGGAGAAGTCTAATAAAGCGCGACTCAAGGCGCTGTGTGTACTTGGCCCCATACGTTTTTTCTGTTGCAAAAACTTCTGAAAACTTTCCATAGATACAGATAATTCTGATGGAATGTAATCCCTATAATTTTCTAAATTTTTGCCTTTTAGCCAATCACTCATGCTATCACCGTCACCTGCTGCCAACACATACCAATCGGCTGGGTTGTTGCTGGGATAGAATTTGTCAATTATCTTTTGAATTTCACCACGATATTTTATTTTGATTTCAAGAAGTTTTCGCTGGATTTCCTCTTTATCCTCATCATCTGCATTTTGAAACTGCTCTTGTAATGCCTGCAATTCTGGAGTTTTGGAGTCTTCTACCAACCAACCAGCATTTAGTAACCGGGGATGATACCTTTTCGGTGCATTGTCATCATCTATCCAAGGAATTCCCCATTTGCTTCTCATTTCTTTAATGACACACTCAGTGCAAGGAAAATCCTCTATAATTTTTTTACAAGCTTTGTTAAAATGCAATTCATGATCACGTTCTGCATCATAGACTTTGAGATATCCGGCAACCCCTGCGGTTAAATCTGGGTAAGATGCTGCTATGACATCCTCATTTTTGATATTTAATAACTTACTTAAAACTTTTGGTAAGCCCCGTTTGACTGTTTCCGTCGCATTTAACTGTTCTCTACCATCAAATAAATCGGCGTGTTGTTCCCAAAGTTTTTTAGTTTCCCCTTCTGTTATCCAGTCCTTTCCATGTTGACCGGGATTAACCACTGGGCCAATACCAGAAATTGTCGAACGAGGGCCAAATGCTGTGGGAATTTCCCAATTGCGGGCATTTTTCACCGCCGCTAAAGCATATCGAGTTTGGTCAAAAATATTTCCCCACCAGGAGCCAACATTAGCACTAAACTTTCTACCTTGTTTTTCCAAACGTTGTTGATATGCTTCCCGGAGAAAATCTAGTTCAGCCTCTTGAAAAAGTTTCTGTTTTTCACCCAAATTATAAGCTTGATTTTGGGCATCTAGCCAAGTTCTAAATTCTAACTCTCTATCTTTAGGAATAGCGGCATTTTTTAGGTCTTCTCCTTCTTTCCCAATTGGTAAAGCAGTCCAGTAAAACTGCCATTGTGATTCTAACCAACCCTGCCAAGTGCTACTTTCTTGTTGTAATTTTGGCATCCAATGGCGAGTTTTTAAATCAGTAAAAACTAACTTACTAATATCTTGCCATTCGTTTAGCAGCGTTTGTTTTGCTGTTTGCATGGCAGCTTGGACTTTATCTTTTGGCAGAACCAACACCAATACGTTAGGAAATCCTGCCGTTAATAGTGAATCTTCTTTTGGTTTATCTATCCATTGTTTCAACTCTGGATATTTTTCTAATAACCAATGGTCAATTAAAGGCTGTTGGTAAAGACTAGGATAAAGTAAGGTATCAGGCCCATATTGCAGCGCCAGTTTCCAGCAGACTTTAGCAGATAAATAGTGTAATAACCAAGAACCTGCCCAAAAGTCGCGCATTTTACGACTGGCTTTAATCAGTTCTTGCACTGGCGTAAAGCTAAAAACTGCCAAATAAGGATGGGATAATTCTTTGCCTGATGGCCATCTTTCTATATCTGCGATCGTCAAGTCGTACCCTGCTAAAGCACCAGCCAGCGATGCTGTCATACTAGCATGACTCCATATTGAACTATCGGGTAAGCGGGTTTCAGCTGGCATTAGCATTAAGGAAGCATCGTCAAATTCTTGACAAGTAGCTGCTGGTAAACAACGCCACAACCACCAAAACAGATCTTTAACACGTTTAACATCTGTTTTCAAAGATTCTGGTATAGCTTCTAACAGCTTTTGTTCTTTACTATTTAAGTAATCTTTGCGCCTTTCCAACAGTTTTGAATGTGACTTAATTTTCCATTGCTGTTTTTCGCCAGACAGCAAATGAGAGATTTCTAAGCCTTTTTGAGAATCCTTTCCAGGTGCATAATTTATACTTTGGGCAATGCTGCCAATTGCACCTCTATCACTGGCGGAGGCGATGTAATCAGCCAAATGTATATGTTTTAAGATTTTACGCCCGGACTCTTCACGATTATAATTGTTTTGCACCCAAGGTTGCATCACTTCTAATTGTTGCCAAAAGCTATTGTCACCAGGCCCAGTGTTGTCGTGTAACGCTTTTAGCACCGGATCATGGAGTAATCCCCATATTTTTGCTTGCCAGTATGCTTCTGACATCCGTGAATCCTTTTCTATGGTGTCCGGTTTGATTGTATAAATTTATATTGGGAATGTCCAATGATAGTCAATATTCATTTTTAAGATAGCTCAATCTCTCAAACTGCCTCTTGGTAAGGCTTTAAGTTAATTGATTAGGTTTTAGCTAAATATTTTTTATTTTTTGACAAATTGGATTAGTTATGCAGTTTCATGTTTCCATTCAATTAATATCCCCAGCGAGTGGGAATAATATTTTCACTGTCCGTAGGATAGGATTGTTATATACGTTAGCCACTAAGTAAGTCGGTGCTAATATTTCCAGCTATGTTAAGGAATTTTAATGTAGGGTG